>JASFKE010000468.1:0-4182 GCA_050118795.1 Desulfobacteraceae bacterium
CAGCCGGAAGGTGGATAACGAGATGGAGATGATTCAAGCGCTGGCTGATAAGCTCGGAACCCAAATGATCCATTTTGTTCCCCGCGAAAATATGGTGCAGCGGGCGGAAATCAACCGCAAGACAGTCATCGAGTACGAACCGGGTCATTCACAGGCTGACGAGTATCGTGCCCTGGCCAAAAAAATTGATGCCAACGAAATGAAGGTCATCCCTACGCCACTGGAAATCGAAGAGTTGGAAAAACTTCTTATCGACTACGGATTCGTAAATTAGCCACCATATTTATCAATAAGGAGAACGTATATCATGATTATGATTCGATCCATTGTCAGACCTGAAAAAGTAGACGACGTGCTGGCGGCCCTGATGGAAGCGGGTTTCCCGGGGGTGACCAAGATGTCAGTTGTCGGCCGCGGGAAGCAACGGGGAATAAAAATCGGCGAAATAACCTATGATGAAATCCCCAAGGAATTGTTGCTGACGGTTGTAAAAGACCAGGACAAGGATTTTGCCATACGCACTATCATCAATGCCGCGCGCAGCGGAGAAAAAGGCGCATTCGGAGACGGTAAAATTTTCGTCGTGCCGGTGGAAGAAGTATACACTATCAGCTCCGGCATCAAAGAGAACGCAGACGGGGTGACCGAAGAGGTGTCGATATGAAAGAGGTATTGGCCATTGTGCGAATGAATAAAATGAACCAGACCAAACGTGCGCTCTCCGAAGCGGGTATCACATCGATCACTGCACGGGAAGCTTTAGGACGCGGCAAAGGGTTGGTCGACGTTCAACTGCTGGAAGGGGCTGAAAAGGGATATGAAGAGGCAATTTCCCAATTGGGTCATACACAACGGATGGTTCCCAAACGCGCATTGATCGTAGTGGTGCCGGATGATTTGGTGGAAAAAACCGTCAAAACCCTTATTCGGGTAAACCAGACCGGCAAATCCGGTGACGGAAAGATTTTTATCATGCCATGCTTGGATGCCATTCGCGTGCGTACCGGAGAAAGAGGAGATTCCGTGTTGGATGAAGCCTGAACTGTCCACTTTCAAACGAAAGAATAACGCTGCAAAAGGAGATGCGAATCATGGCCAAAGTCGCCGAAGATAAAACCAAAGAAACTTTTGAACTCGACGGGCGCAATCCCGAAGAGATCAAGAGCAAGCTGTTGCTTAAATACCCCCCTAAAGTGGCGCGTAAGCGTGCCAAGCAGATTGTGGTCAACAAGGTCAATGAAGACGGCGATGTACCCGTTATCGGCTCCAATGTCCGTACCGTGCCGGGGCTGATCAGTCAGCGCGGTTGCTGCTATGCCGGGTGCAAAGGCGTCGTGTTGGGTCCCACCCGGGACATTGTCAATATCACCCACGGGCCGGTGGGGTGCGGCTTTTACAGCTGGCTTACACGCCGGAATCAGACCGACCCGGATACCACCGCCGACGGCCATAATTTTATTAACTACTGTTTTACAACAGACATGCAGGATGAAGAGATCATATTTGGTGGAGAAAAGAAGTTGGCCCAGGCCATTCAAGAAGCTTACGACATCTTTAATCCCAAAGCCATTGCCGTATTTTCCACCTGCCCCGTCGGACTCATTGGCGATGATGTCCATTCGGTCTGCCGGACTATGAAAGAGAAGCTGGGCATCAATGTATTCGGCTTTTCCTGTGAGGGATACAAAGGCGTGAGTCAGTCGGCCGGCCATCATATCGCCAACAACGGCATATTCACCCACGTTGTGGGCAATGATGATACCGTCCCGGAAGGCGACTTCAAAATCAACTTGCTCGGCGAATACAATATCGGCGGTGATGCATTTGAAATAGAGCGGTTGTTTGATTTGTGCGGATTTACATTGGTCTCCACCTACAGCGGGAACTCCACCATCGAGGCCTTTGCCAATTCTCATACGGCGGATCTAAACCTCATCATGTGCCACCGTTCTATCAACTATGTGGCCGAGATGATGGAGAAAAAATATGGCGTGCCCTGGTTGAAGATCAATTTTATTGGCGCCCAGGCCACGGCAAAGTCCTTGCGAAAAATCGCCGCCTATTTCGAAGATGAAAAATTGATGCAGCGGGTGGAAGAGGTTATCGCAGCCGAATTGCCCGAAGTGGAAGCGACGGCGGCCGAAATTCGATCACGTACCGAAGGCAAGCGGGCCATGCTCTTTGTGGGCGGATCACGCGCCCACCACTACCAGGAACTGTTTGCAGAGCTGGGTATGAAAACGCTTTCCGCCGGATACGAGTTTGCCCATCGTGACGATTACGAAGGCCGAAGGGTGCTGCCTGACATTAAGGTGGACGCCGACAGCCGAAACATCGAGGAGTTGGAGATCGAAGCAGATCCGGAAAAGTTCAATCCTCGCAAAAGCGATGCGCAGATCAAAGCATTGGAAAGCAAAGGGGTCGACTTTGCCACTTATGATGGCATGATGCCCGAAATGGAAAACGGAGCGCTGGTCATCGATGATATCAGCCAGCATGAAACAGAAAAGATGATCAACATGTTCAAGCCCGACATCTTTTGCGCCGGTATCAAGGAGAAGTACGCCGTACAGAAACATGGCGTGCCGTTGAAACAGCTGCACAGCTACGACTACGGCGGACCTTATGCCGGATTCAAAGGTGCCGTTAATTTTTACAAAGAGATGGACCGTATGGTCAACAGCCGGGTTTGGAGTTATCTCAAAGCCCCCTGGCAGCAGAGTCCGGAGCTGGCTGCCCGATACGGTACGGACGGATAGTGAAGATTATCCAGGATCGGCGGATGCCGATACGACATTATATCACTTGGTGGCCGGTGCCATGTGTCGGGCCGGTTCGAGCCTAATCTGCCGGGTCGGCACAAGGCCGCCAGTTTTTTAGAGTGCTAATAATGAGTCGGCACGGTGGCCGGCCCTTCGACATAAAAGAACAATAATATAGGAGCTCGATAAATCATGCTGCTGAGACATACTACCCCAGAGATCAAAGAACGCAAAGCGCTAACGGTTAACCCGGCTAAAACATGCCAACCCATTGGTGCCATGTACGCGGCACTCGGTGTTCACGGCTGTTTGCCTCACAGTCACGGTTCCCAGGGCTGCTATGCCTATCACCGCAGCGCTTTGACCCGGCATTACAAAGAGCCTGTCATGGCGGCCACCAGCGCCTTTACCGAAGGCGCTTCGGTTTTCGGCGGCCAGGCCAATCTGCTTCAGGCCATCGACAATATCTTCAAGGTGTACGAACCGGAAGTCATTGCGGTGCACACGACCTGTCTGTCAGAGACCATCGGAGACGATATCCCCCAGATCGTCAATAAAGCCGGGGCAGACGGCAAGATTCCGGCAGGCAAACACGTATTTCACTGTAATACCCCCAGCTATGTCGGTTCCCACGTCACGGGGTTTTCCAACATGACCAAGGCCATGGTGGACTACTACTCGGAAAAAAACGGCCACAAATCAAAGACCGTCAACCTTATTCCCGGATTTGTCGAACCGGCCGATATGGCGGAAATCAAACGCATGGCTACCGTGATGGGGGTCAAGAGCATCATGTTTCCGGATACTTCCAATGTGCTCAATGGTCCGCTGACCGGAAAGTTCAAAATGTATCCCGAGGGCGGGGTCACCATCGATCAGTTGAAAGAGACCGGATCGAGCACCGGGACCATCGCCCTTGGAGAGTTGGGAGCGGGAGCGGCCGCCAGAGCGCTGGATGCCAAATGCAAGGTGCCTTGCCAAGTCCTTAACCTGCCCATCGGGCTGCATGATACGGACATCTTCATCGATACCTTGCGACGCATGGCCGGTATCAATGTGCCCGATGCCATTAACCTGGAGCGCGGCCAGTTGGTGGACGCCATTGCAGACTATCACCAGTACTTTCATGGCAAACGTGTCGCCTTGGTCGGCGACCCGGATCAGCTGCTGGCGTTGACACGCTTTTTGGTGTCGTTGGATATGAAGCCTGTCTACATTGTGACCGGTTCACCGGCCGGCAAAAAGTATGAAGCCGCCCTTAAAGATGCGGTCGCCGACATCTCCGATGAGGTCAAAATCAAAGTTCCCGGTGACATGCACCTTCTCCATCAGTGGATCAAACAGGCGCCGGTGGACCTGATTGTCGGCAACACCTATGCCAAATACGTCGCCCTGGATGAAAATACGCCGCTGTTACGGC
>JASFKE010000469.1:0-4181 GCA_050118795.1 Desulfobacteraceae bacterium
TGCCCACCACTTCCAAATAGGCGGGGCTGGCCTCTGAGGCGCCAAAAGTGGACGCCGCTTGTACGGCAAAACCGTCCATGGTGGCACGGTCAAATCCAGGCAGATCGGAAGGCGCCGTTACATCCTCGGCCAGGGTGCGCCCCAATGCTTCGGTCAATTTAACAGACTCGGACCCCACCTGATCAAATCGTTCTTTCAAGGCCAGGATCGATGCGATATCTAATACGTTGAAAAATTCCTTCATGGATTCCTATTCTGATCGGGTTCTTCCAAACACAAGCCTACAGGACTTCAGGGTTCAGACAATTGGGGGGCAACCGCCCCGCCAGCCCAGCCATCAGATTCTCCACCGCCATGGCCCCCATGCGCCTGCGGGTCTGGTGGGTGGCGCTGCCCATGTGGGGCAGCAGGACAACATTGTCCAGCGTCTCCAGGCCAGGCGTCAGATCCGGTTCATCTTCGTATACATCCAGGCCGGCCCCACAGATCTGCCTCTTCTCAAGGGCTTTGAAAAGAGCTTTTTCGTCCACCACCGGCCCCCTGGCGGTGTTGATCAGAAATGCACCGGATCTCATGGCCGCCAGCTCCCGGGAACCGATCAGGTGGCGGGTCTCGGAGTTCAACGGCACATGGATCGAAACAAAATCCGATTGTTGAAGCAAGGTTTTAAAGTCAACATAACCTGCACCCAGAGATGCTTCTTCTTGCTCTGAAAGCCGGCGGCGATTGTGGTATACCACCGACATATTGAATCCTGCCGCACGCCGGGCCACCGCTGCGCCGATTCGCCCCATGCCGACAATTCCCAATGTTTTTCCGGTAATCTCATGGCCCAGAAAATGGAATGGCGCCCAAAACCGGAATTTTCCACGGCGGGTATATTGATCGCCTTCCACGACCCGTCGCCCCACGGCCAGGATCAAGGCCATGGTGATATCAGCTGTGGCGTCGGTCAGCACGCCGGGTGTGTTGGTCACCATGATCCCACGGTCAGTGGCCGCCTTTACATCTATGTTGTCGAATCCGACCCCAAAATTGGCAACGATCTTAAGCTCCGGCGCAATCTCAAACAAGCGTTCATCGATCACGTCCGTGATCATGCAAAGCAAACCGTGCACGCCATGGATCGATGATAGGATAGCGTCCCGGGCCATGGGGTTATCCTCTGGATGCATGGTGACATCATATTTACCGACAAGCGGTGCCGCAACGTCGCCGGGCATATTTCCGGTTACCAACACTTTCATGACAACGCCCCCTTTCCGGGTCGCCTGATTGTCGAAAAAGCATAGAGGAATTCATTTTAACCATCAACGTTTATTTATCGGGCCCTTCGTTGTTTCATTTTTCGATAATACTTGTTATGTAAATATAACTTATCGAAAGGAATATCCATGGACACCAACAGCCCGGTAGCCCAAAACTATGTGCTTGAACTGTATCAAATGACGGCGGGAGATATCAATGCCCAGGTCTCGATGTATGATGTGGGCGCTGCCATCGGCCTGGAAAAAAATGACGCTGGAAAACTTGCGGAAGATTTGATCGGAGACGGACTGGTGGCTGTCAAGACCCTCTCCGGCGGCATCGGCATCACGGATCTAGGCATTGAAAAGGCCCAGTCCACGGTTGGCGCCGGCCCCACTGCCGCCGCAGCAATGGATCTTGGAAAAGGCCCCGTGATGGAGGCAAAAGCGATCGGCGCCATAGCGCCCCTTATCAAAGAGATCCAGAACCGGATTTCCCGAAATGAGGCCGCCTACGAACAGATCGAAGAGATGGTTATGGACCTCAAGACCATGGAGGTGCAGCTGCTCTCTCCCAGGCCTAAAACCGCCATTGTGCGCGAAGTATTACGCTCCTTGCATGCCACCTTAAACGCCGCCGGTGAATCCGATATCACCGAAAAAATCGGAAAGATGCTGGCCGCCTGACGCCCGGAATTCCATGACATGAACAATCGATATGCGACGATCATCAAATCTTCTATGAGGCAGACGAAGATTTTCCGGCTTCAGTGACCTGTCTTTACTCTCATAATGCAAACCGTTTCATGCCGATGGATGGATTGGCTGATGTGGGAGAGTATACTTCGCGGGCAGTTCTGGAAATCGTCCCATAGGCCCTTTCAGCACTCTTTCCGGGGTTCAAAGGTGCGCATGGCCGAAAGAAAATCCGGTAGATGGACAAAGAGATACCACAAGCTGCGGCGGTGTTGCCATAAGCGCTTCATGAATTTTCTGCGCCAAGTCGGGTCGCTGTAGAATCTTTTGACATGGGTGTTGTAGAGCAGGTCGAGGGTCTCTTTCGAATCGATGCCCTTGGGAACAAAGACGAAATTCAGACAGTTCATTTTTCGCCAGTCCTCTTCCATCGAGCCTCGTTCGGCGATGGTGTCCCATACCGGCGCACCGTGAAAGGGAGTGAACTTCGACATGTTCATATCGTCGAGGTCCAGGGAGATGACAAAGTCGCTGGTCTTTTGAATGGAGGCCGCCGTTTCACCCGGCAGCCCCATCATAAACAGCCCTTTGACTCTCAGGCCGGCCCCCTTGATGCGGCTGACCGTATCGTTGACCTCCTTTAGATAGACCCCTGGTTTATGAACCTCCAAAAGATCCGGGTCGCCGCTTTCGATACCCACGGAGACCATCAGGCATCCCGCCTGCCGAAGCATTTTAAGCAGATCATCATCGGCGTGCCGCACCCGCACGGCGCAGTTGAACTGCACGCCCAAGGGTTTTGCCGCCAACAATCGGCACAGTTCAACGATCCGCTTGCGGTTCAAGGTGAACAGGTCGTCATAAATGTTCAAATGGCGGACGCCGAACCGCGAACGTAAATACTCCATGTGTTTATAAATATATTTCGCTGAGTTATAGCGATATCCCTGTTTAAACACGGAGCGATCGCAATAGGAGCACTGAAATGGGCACCCCCTGCTGGTGACCATGGTGGCCCCGGGCGTCATGATGTAGCTGAACAGAGGCAGGCGATAGCCTTTGGGAAAATTCTTGAGCTTCTCATATGCGGGAAAAGGAAGATCATCCAGGTTATCAATATGTTGCCGCTGGGGATTGGTTACCGCCATGTTGCCGTCGCGCCATACCAGCCCGCTGATTTCCCGATGATCGAGGCCCGAAGCGAGCTGGGCCATGGTGACTTCGCCCTCCCCTACGGCCAGGTAGTCGATATGCTCGAAACGATCCAGCAGTTGACCGCCCAAGGCGGATATGTGGACACCACCGAAAATGGTGCGAACCGACGGCTGTGCGGTTTTGATGAGGGCCGCCATCTCATAGCCGTCCAGAAAACCAGAGGTGGTGGCGGAAAAACCGACAAGGTCGGGATGATGGCTTAGAATCGTCTGTGTGTTCGCCTCGATGCCGGCAGCGGCATCCGGCCCGAGACAATCATGCACAACGACCTGATGTCCTTGCTGCTCCAGGTAGGCGGCGATGGAGAGAAGGCCGAGGGGCGCCATTCGATTGGCGACGGCGGCCACATCTTTACTGCCAGGTACCCAATTGGAACCGGCAGGATGAACCAGAACAATTTTCACCTTGGAAATCCTGTCTAATTTTTTGATATTATACGATTTTGTGTCAATTTCAAAAAGGTGACGCGGGTGATCCAGCGCAGAACAGCCTTGGCATGGTCCGCACCGGCGAGCCACGCCCCAAGGATGAATACCAGATGGGAGAGCCCATAGACCAAAGGCCCCCCTACCGCTATAAGCCATGGCCGCCCCCAATAAGCCGCAAGTATGCCCAGCAGACCTACCGCGGGCCATCCAATGGTATAACTGATGCCCATGATCACCAACCCCCATATAATGCGCCGGGTTGGTTTTTCTTTAAAGCAATCCAAGTTGGCCTGCTCTTCAAGCGCGGAGCGAACATATGCGGTTTGCGACAATCGGTGAACCAGGCGTTTATACATCAGCAATGGACCCCATGAAATCAGGTTGAATTTTTACGAGCCGCCATGTAAATAGTAGTGGTCGGCTTTTCGGTGCAACACTTTATATGTGTTTGGAAATCATAATGCAAGGAACCTGGGACGGCGTTGATAAAATTTACTGCATTTCTCTGTCGGAAAGGGTGGATCGGCAGGCGCAAGCCCGCATCGAGTTCGCCAAAGTGGGACTTGCCGACCGCGTAGAGTTTGTAATCGTGGAC
>JASFKE010000470.1:0-4175 GCA_050118795.1 Desulfobacteraceae bacterium
TGCGTTAAAGGCCCTGCAACGGGTCTATGTGTCGGACATGGGCAAGGTCAAGGCGGGCCGCATCAAGTACTCGGCCATGTGCAACGACGACGGCTGCGTCATCGACGACGGCGTGGTGGTCAAGCTGGGTGAAAACGACTACTACTTCACCACCTCCACCGGCCGGGCCGGCCAGACGGTTGAGTGGATCCGCTACCACACCCGTTTCGACAACTGGGATTTTCACCTGGTCAACCTGACCGATGCCATGGGTGTGATCAACCTGTCCGGTCCCAACGCCCGCAAGGTGCTGGCCAAGGTAGTGGATATCGATCTGTCCAACGAGGCGTTTCCCTTTTCGGGTTACCGGGAATTTTCAATCCGGGAGACAGTTCCCGTCCGTGCCATGCGCCTGGGTTTCGTCGGCGAACTCTCCTACGAGCTGCACGTGCCGTCGTCCTACATGCAGTCGGTGTGGGAGATGCTGAAATCGGCCGGAGCCGAATTGGGCATCCGCAACTTCGGCGT
The DNA here is from genome assembly GCA_050118795.1 of Desulfobacteraceae bacterium. Classification (GTDB taxonomy): domain Bacteria; phylum Desulfobacterota; class Desulfobacteria; order Desulfobacterales; family Desulfosarcinaceae; genus JARRKU01. The sequence goes on from JASFKE010000470.1 coordinate 508, forward strand.
GGAGGCCCAGAATGTGCTGCGCATGGAAAAAGGCCACATCATTCTGGGGCAGGAGTCTGAGCAACGCACCAACCTGCTGGATGTTGGGCTGGGATTTCTGTGGGACCGCACCAAAACCGACGCCAAGACCGTCGGTGCCGTGGCCCTGCGCCAGGCTGAAAAGGATACCGGCCGACTCAAGCTGGTGGGTATTCGCATGGAAGATGACAACCGCCCTGCCCGCGACGGTGCCCTGATCGTGGACACCATGGTGCGCGGTTATGTGGCCACCATGCGCAAAAGCTTTACCACCGGTCAGGCCGTGGGCATGGCGCTGGTGGAGAGCCAGCTTTCGGAAACCGGCACCCGGTTGGAGATTTTCGAAGATGAATGCAACGGTGTGCGGCTCTATGCGCGCGTGGTGGAGATGCCGTTTTACGACCCATTGGGCCAACGAATGAAAAATTAGCGTTTAAAAAGAGAGAAAGATACGATGGCTGATATCAAAAGAGCGTCACCGGTGAAGTTCTCGGCCAGCCCCGGGAAGATCGAGGTGCGCGACAACTGGACCGTGGTGCTGGAATACGATAACGAGGGCCGGGGCCCCTGGCTGGTGGACCTGGCCCACAAGCGCCGCTGGGATTTGCAGAAGAGCCGGATCGGCGAGCAGACGCCCTGGGGTCTGGCCGTACCGGAAACCCCGGGAGGCTGCACGTTTTCCGACAGCATCCTGATCAACCGCATGAACCGTACCCAGGCATCTATTTATCACCTGGGGGACCCAACACCCACCATTGTCGATACTCCAGGCTGCACCGATGTTTCCGAGTCGACGGTGTTCCTGGCCCTGTTCGGCCCAAAGGCCTTTCGGATCGCTGAAAAGCTGACCAACCTGGATTTTCTGGATCCGGCCAAACAGACCCCTTTTTTACTGCAAGGCCCCTTTTGCCGTGTGCCCTGCCAGATCGTCACCCTGGAAAAGTCGGCAGATGGCAGCGGCGGGTTTCTGCTCACCTGCAGCCGAGGATACGGCGACAGCATGGTCGAAGCCATCCGGAAAGCCGGCGGCGAATTGGGCCTGCGGCCGGCCGGCGAGAACCGTTTCAACTCCTGGATTCAGGGGCTTCAGGGTAAGGGCGCTGGAAGAAAATAGGCGACCCCGGATTGTGCAAAACAGCGCGATTTGGGTTCGTCTACAAGGCACATCCGCCGGTGCAGATAACGGATATGTGCCGGTGGATGTAGCGCCGTAGACGGGCGCAAAGACAAGCAGGGTGGGGACCCTGTTTTCTTCCAGCGTTCTTGTACGAGTCCATCAAAGACTGTAACGCTGAATTTTGTTGTAGAGTGAACGGCGGGAGATGCCCAGGATTTGACTGGTACGGGTGCGGTTGTGTCCGGTGTGCTCGAGGGTGCGGGCGATGAGTTCTTTTTCCACATTTTCAATACTGGCACCCACCCGGAAGGTCATGGTGTGGTCGTCATCCTGAAAGTGGCGGATGCGCTGGGGCAGCTGGCTGGTATCCATTATGTCTCCGGTACAAGAGATGACGGCCCGCTGGATGACGTTTTTCAACTCCCTCACATTTCCCGGCCAGGGGTAGTTTTCAAGGCAACTGATAAAATCGGGCGATATCCCCCGAATGGTCTTTTGGAAATCATCACAGGCATTTTTAATAAAATGATCAACCAGCAAATTGATATCACCGTAGCGGTCTCGTAATGCCGGCATGGTAATATGCAATACATCGAGTCGGTAGTAGAGATCTTCTCTGAACGTTCCCCTTCGAATTTCATTGTCCAGATTGGCATTGGAGGCGGCGATCACGCGGACATCCACGGATATGTTGTCCTGGCTGCCGATCCGGCTGAACTCGCAGTTTTCAAGCAGGCGGAGCAGACTGATCTGCATTTTTTCATCGATGGTGGCGAGTTCATCCAGAAAAACCGTCCCCCCGTCAGCGGTTTCAAAACAGCCCTTACGCCGCCCCGTGGCGTTGGTAAACGCCCCGCGTTCGTGGCCGAAAAGCTCGCTGGCCACCAGATCGGGCGGCAAGGCGCCGATATGCACCGTAACGAAGGGGGCGGGGGATCGTGCACTCAATTCGTGAATGGCCTGGGCGGCAAGTTCCTTACCGGTACCGGTCTCACCGGAGAGTAAAACCGGGATATCCGTGGCGGCCGCCTGCCGGATCTGGCGATAGATTTGGCGCATCGCAGGGGAGCGCCCCACCATGCGTTCAAAAGTGGTCTTTTCCACTTCGCTGCGCAGCATCAGATTCAGACCCAGCTGGGGCTTTGTCTCAACGGCGGTTTCGATGAGCAGTTTGAGCTCTTCATCACTGATCGGCAGCAGGGAATAGTGAAAAACACCCGTCCGCAGGGCCTTGTGGGCGATGTGCAGCCTGTTGGGGTGGGTGAAAAAGAGGATCTGCGTGCCGGGACATTTCAGCGAAATCAGCTCCAGGATCTCTATGGCGTTGTTGGGTTCCGTATAGGCCATTGAGCTGGAAAAGAGCATCAGGTCGAAAGCCTCCCGCTCGAAACGGTCCGCCACCTCGCCCAGGCTGCGTTCATAGGCCAGCGCGATCGTATCTTCTCCGAAGATATCCATCACCTGCTGGGCCAATCCCCTGCCTTTGTCCACACAAATTATCTTGATTCGGTCTTGTTTTTTGCTACCCATTGTATTTGAGACCGTTGTTTAAGTGATTATGGAAAGTGAGCAAATAATGCCCGCTGAAGATGTGGTTTAGATCACCACCTGATATCATTCTGTGTGGTTACCTACTTAATAAAAACCTTTAAATAAAGCAAGTGCAAAATCTAAAGCTCTCTTTCATATGGTTTTGAGCTGATGTCGGAACCAGAAATTAATTATTCTTTATGGGTAAATATTGCCCATTCATTAATGGTGCACTTGCATAAGTGCGTCCTTTTTGCCCACGGGACTCCGTGCAGTGGGGTATGAAGTGGGGGGACCTGCGACAACAGCTGTCGCGCATGAATAGATATCCCTCATGAAATCGGCATATAAAGACTTTTGGCCTTCTGGGCCATTCGTCCCGGCGCCTGGCACGCCCTTTGCTCTTTTATTCCTTCTATTTCGCCTGCTACGCCGCCAAGAATGTGGTGGCCGCCGGTCTGGCCGACAAATGCGAAATACAGGTGGCCTATGCCATCGGGGCGGCCAAACCGCTGAGCATCAATGCGGACACCTTCGGCACCGGCAATGTGGCTGAAAAGGATATCCAGGCCGAGTTGGAAATCGGTGAGCTTTTCGACTTCCGCCCGGCTTCGATCATCCGGGATCTGGAACTGACCCGGCCCGATGGCTGGTCATATCGGGACACCTCGGTCACCGGCCATTTCGGAAGAGATATCTTCCCATGGGAACAATCCGATAAGGCCCAGGCCCTTGCGGATAAGCTGGGGCTTAAAGAAAGGTGTGTGGCATAATTTAATACTCAACAAGGAGGATAGCGATGCAGGATTCAACCAGCTTTAATATCCATCTGCCTGAAGTGGAGGCCATCGAGCAAGGCAAAGAGTTTCTCATCCTTGACAAAGAGGGCCGGAAGGAAAAGATCGAGTTTCACGACTATGACCGGATATATAAGATTCCGGGACTATACGAACATCTGTTTTACGAAAAATACAAATGCAACTCTCCCCAAGTTGTATGCGGT
>JASFKE010000471.1:0-4170 GCA_050118795.1 Desulfobacteraceae bacterium
ATTCAGATCCGTCGGCTGTCCATCGGAAGCGCCATCCATCAGACGGACGGAATTTTCCCTCATAGAGGGAATGTAGTCCTTCAGCTCATTGATAAAGTCACGGGTAATGTCATCGCATGCTAAAACTGGCATTAATGGCCTCCTGCCATAGACAACGGGTTTACGGTGCAGATCAATGGATCGAGGCGGTGGACTTTCAATCTCCTATTGTTTCCCATGTGAATCACTAATCTTCATGATACCTGAACTGCCAGCATCATCATCAATTCTTCGACATCCAGAACATGAACCGTTCGTACTCCTGTATCAATGGTGCTGTAGATGAACCGGGCGCAAGATGGATGCAGCGACATTGGCACCTCTGTTTTTTGCTTTTGAACATCGACATGGAGTGTTCCGGATATACTGTCAACCAAAACAGCCGTCTGTATATCCTTGCTTTTCATTAAAATCAGTTTCCTGACCGGCTTTTCGTCCACCGGCGGCATACGGAAGACTTGTTGGAGCTCTACCACTGAATAAATTTTACCGCGCAGGTTACAGATACCTCGAACCCAGCGCGGAAGATTGGGAAGAGGGGTAATTACAGGAGGATAGTCTATCTGCAGTGTGTTTTTCAGCGGAAGTGCAAAGTCGGTTTCACCTAAACAGAATCGGAGATACGGCCTGCCTTTTTTCTTTTGCTCATCACCATCCTTGTCGGCTGATGCCACAAACCCTTTCGTTGGATGGGGGGGCGGAACCAGGTCGACCTGCCGTTCGATGACATCGATAAGCGTCTCCAGTGATGGCACTTTAAGCGCATCAGCGCCTGTTTTTTCAGTATCGGAACCCATGCGCGCCCTACCTTGTATATTTGCGGACCGTTTTAATGAGGTCACGCGGTTCAAAAGGTTTTGTCAAATACGCTGTGGAGCCGGCCAAGCGCCCCTTGACTCTATCAACCAGTCCGTCTTTGCCGGTGAGCAGGATAACCGGCGTATCCTTTAATTCAGGCGTCTTTTTCACTATGGAAAGAATACGGTAACCATCCATTTTTGGGAGAATAATATCGAGCAAAACCAGGTCCGGGCGTTCATCGTTGATTTTGCTCAATGCCTCCAGGCCATCCTTGGCTTCCACCAGAAAATAACCTTTTTGCTTAAGTGTCAGTACGACCACTTTACGGGTAGTCGGACTGTCATCAACCACGAGAATCTTCTTTTTATTGGTTTTCTCCGCATTGCCTGTTGGCCTGGTGGCTTCAACTTGCATGCGCCGGGAGCGTTCATATTTATTCAACCTCATAGCAACATGGTTTAAGACCAAATTAAGTTGATCAGACAGAAACTTGTTGTCCGGATTGGTGCGGGAGATCTCGTTTAAAAGATCCATTGCTTCATCCACTTTGTCCAAATTGCAGTTTGCCAAACTCAGGTAATAAACGGCCTTCAAATTATCTTCGCGAGCGGCGACATCCGTATAGCGCGTCACAGCGCTGATCAGGTGCTTGGAGTTCACTTCTCCCAGAGTATTGCTCTTAAGGGCTGCTTCAATAGAAAGTTTGGACAGGCAGTAATAGCATTGGCGCTCATTTCTATCCAAGGGGGTCCAGCAAAATGGGCAGCGGCGAATCTGCGAACCCTTGACATGTTGGCGGGCCTTATGGAGTTTAAAGCGTTCTTCGCGAATATGCAGGCTCTTGGGGGTGAGTTTGAAGCAGTTGTCCAGAGCTGTTGAAATCGCATTCATACTTCCCAGGCATCGTGAAAACCATAACCAGGCTTTACTGCTGTTCGGATTGCTTTTCAGGTAGGTTCTAAGAAGAGCGCTTCCCTTTTTATAATGGCCCCCTTCGATGAGGTGGATGGCTTGCACAAGCCCATTGGCTGCATATCCGGTATAATTGGATTCATCTTTTCTTCTAAACGCATCCAGAATAAGCCTTGTCAGGGAGGATCGGATTTCTTTCTTCTTTTCTGGACAATCGTCGATCATTTTAATTTGCGCGTTTTCCCAACCCAAAATTTGAATGGCTGCCTCTTCACCGCTCAATTTTCCTGTTTCCGCATTGAGAACAACTCCCTGTTCAAGGTAGAGGAAGCCATCTGTTCCATCCGCACTCACTGACAAGGTGCATGTTTTTTTTTCAAGCTCCAGAACCTGGACCAAGCTGCAAACTGGAATTCCATTGATGTAACCTGCTGGATTAATAGTCGATAATTCCTTGTTTCTGTCAATGCCCGCTCTGCTCATGTTCTCCCTATTCGTGTTGCCGTCAACCGTTCAAATTCCTAGTATTTTATAAATACCGCTAACAATCCGGCGCGACATCAGATCGCAGGAACGGATTGCATTAAAAATATGGTTCCAGCCCCTGATCCTATTGGGCCAGGGGTGGCAAATGAATGGAGCTAATTACTACAGGATCTATTGTATGTGACAACCCGGCCGCTTCACCGTAAGGCAGGGCCGGATCCCTGGTTAAGCAATGGTTGTGCCAATAGTTTGGCGATGTAAAATATCCTAAAAAATAGGTATGTTAAGCGTTTTTGGAGGGCTGCTGACTGGGGGGAAGGGGAATTTAACCCGGTCATTTAACCCGGTTCGGGTGAAATGACCAAATGTCCAGCGCTAATTGTCGAAAAGCTTGCCAATCGGTATGCGGATTCAACAATTTGCTGAAATGTTAAGAAAATATTTTTGTGCTGACAGGTGTTTTTAGCATTTTTTGACTTCTTTTTAATGCAATTGTGGGATCTCTTGTTGTTGCCGTATTGACAGATGGGTTCTAATTTTTTCTCAATTCCCTCTAAAGCACCAGCGGCTTCAGTCGATATAAAATAGTAACACTATTGGTATTCATTTTCTCACCCCTGCCCGGCAATAGAGCGCTCTTTGTGCTGTATAAGGTTCCTGAAATCCGGCTGTAAGAATTTTTGATTTTATTTATCGTTATCTTTAACGATTCTTAACGTATTTCAAGGTTGTTGATTTGACGGAAAAAAACCATATTGCAGTGAAAAAATCACAGGTTGGGTATTACAAAAAGACGCCGTTGTTCAAAAGGAGCACGCAGAACGCGTTTGTACTCTATAAACCTGACAATGATGAGATTGATCTCAATCGATTTGCCGGGGAGCAGTATCCTCAGCTTTATATCAGGGGACAAGACCAGGAAACGGCCATACAAGAACTCCATAAACAACTTAAATCCAAATTAAAGGCTTCCATATATTCCGGGGAGCTAAATGCCATTAAATTATCCTTGATTGAAATCGTATACGAGGCTTTTGAGGAAACTTCAGATCATAACCTTCCGGTGCTGCCGGAAATCGTCGACATTATATATGACACATATTACGAAACTGCCAACCTGTTAAAAAAATTATTGGATGTTCAGTATGGCGGATATTCCCTCGTAGAGCACTCAGTCAATGTAATGGTCTATACATTGAATTATGGCCTATATGGTAACTTTGGCGAGACCCTTACGAAAAGATTGAGCCTGGCCGCGCTGGCTCACGACATCGGTCTGGCTAAAATACCAAAAAAAATCATCTCTTTGGACCGAAAGCTTACGGAAAAGGAATTTGAGATCTATAAAACCCATCCGGCAATTGGGCATGATATTATAAAGCAGCATGGAAGCTTTGATCCATCCATTGCCGTGAGTATTCTCGAACATCATGAATATTTGAATGGCAATGGCTATCCCAGAGGAATTGCCAACTTGTCTTTTGAAGGTCAAGTGATAGCGTTGATTGACACCTTCGACAATTTAATCAGCAGCGCAAAAGCCCATCGTAAAATCAAAAAACCGTTTGAAGCCATGAACTTAATAAAATCGGAAATTATAAAGGAAGGCCGATTCAACAAAAAAATATTCAAAGACTTATGTTTAAGTTTTGCCGAAAAATCCGGATTGCCTTCAGCACAGGCCGGAGGTCAAAGACACCACGGCTGATATAACGGATGGCATACAACAGACCCGATCATCGTACAAACAATCAGAGAGAAAAACCATCGAAACTGAAAACCACCGTTGTGACTCATTGTAGTTCTCCCTATAGTTGCATAAAAAAGATGGCAAAAAGGCTAAAAGCACTTATAAGCCTATTTTAACTGCTCCAATAGTACTTTTTCATGATTAAAAGAAAATCCGTTTTCTTGAGCAATAAGAGTAATTCT
>JASFKE010000472.1:0-4168 GCA_050118795.1 Desulfobacteraceae bacterium
AAGGTTATCTGATGATCGAAAACATCCAAGCAGGTGAATCGCAACAACATCCGCAGAAAATTGGGGTTCATCAATAAAAAGGTCAACCTCAGAACTTACCTTCTTTCCGTCCGATAGTATCTATATTCTATAAGCAATACGAACACAATTTTCTAGTCTTTACATTTTTGGCCATTGTGCGCAACTAGATCAATAGAATTCTGTTTTTGCACGAACCGTTGGTCACCCCAGCAGCGCAGCTAAATAAAATACGTTTTCTAACAGGTTCAATTTATGCGACTGACAAAAGCAAGCGAATATGCGATCCGATGCGTGCAATACCTATCTTCGCAAAAAAGAGGCGTCATCGCCTCCCGCAATGAAATCGCCAGTGCCATGGATATCCCACGAGATTTTTTAGCAAAAATCGCCCAGCAGCTATCCCGGTCCAATATCATTGAAATCGTACAAGGCCCCAAAGGCGGGTTCCGTCTTCAGGTGCCACCGGAACAATTAAATCTGCTGGATGTGATTGAAAGTATGATGGGAGAGATCTTTTTCAACGAGTGTGCGCTAAGACCCGAATCGTGTCCAAAAAGCTTTAGATGCCAGGTTTATCCTGTCTGGGTTAAAGCGCGGACCCAGTTCCGGGAGACATTGAAGCAGGCAACGTTTGCCCAATTAATCGAAGATGTAAAAGAGCGTAGCGTTTGAATTGAAACAGCACCGCTTAAAAAAGAAAAGTAATGGCAACCGTCGATAGCTATTCAGATGATGAGGGCAACCACAACATAGGAGAATTCTCATGCACGCCTTATTTTTATCCAGACTGCAGTTTGCCGCCTCCACCATGTTTCACTTTTTATTTATCCCCTTGACCCTGGGACTTTCATTGATGGTGGCCTACATGGAAACCCAATATGTCAAAACCGGCGACGAAACCTATCTCGCCGCGACCAAGTTCTGGGGCAAGCTTTTTTTGATCAATTTCGCCTTGGGGGTTGTCACCGGGATTACACTTGAATTTCAATTCGGCACCAATTGGTCCCGTTACTCGACCTATGTGGGGGATATTTTCGGCTCCCTGCTGGCCATTGAGGCCGCTGTTGCATTTTTTTTGGAGTCCACGCTGATCGGTGTCTGGATATTCGGCTGGAAAAAACTGTCCAAAAAGGCCCACGCGCTGGTGATGTGGCTGGTCGCCGGGGCCTCAACGCTCTCGGCCGTTTGGATCATCAACGCCAATGCCTGGATGCAGCATCCGGTGGGATATGCCATCCGAAACGGCCGGGCAGAACTGACCGATTTTGCGGCGGTGGTGTTTCAGGAATTTGCCATACTGCAATTTATTCACACGGTTTCCGGGGCTTATATTTTGAGCGCCTTTTTTGTCATGGGCATCAGCGCCTATCACCTGCTGAAGAAACAACATATCATATTTTTTACGCGCTCTTTTCAAATAGCCCTGGCGGTTGGTTTCGTATTTTCATTTGTGGAAATCATCGAGGGGCACATGCACACGGCTGATCTGGCGGAAAAACAGCCGGCGAAGCTGGCAGCCATGGAAACCCACTGGGAAACTGGTAAGCAGGCCCCGATCTACCTGTTTTCCCTGGCAGATCAGGAGAATGAAAAAAACAGCATTGAGATCGGCGCCATTCCCGGCATTCTCAGTCTGTTCGCCTATCACGATACCCAGGCGGTGGTGAAAGGTCTAAAAGATTTCCCCAAGGATGAACGGCCGCCGGTGGTGCTTACTTCCATGGCCTTCAAAGGGATGGTGGTGCTTGGGCTCTATTTTGCATTCATGACCTCGATCGGTGTTGTCAAACGAAAGCGGCTTGTGGAGAGTCCCAAGTATTTAAAACTGGTGCTTTTCTCCATTCCTTTGCCCTATATCGCAAGTCAATTGGGGTGGATGGTGGCCGAGGTGGGACGTCAACCCTGGATCGTTTATGGATTGATGAAGACATCGGACGCCGTATCTCCGGTGGCCGTCTCCCAGGTTCTGCCAACCTTCATCGCCTTTATCGGAGTATATGTTGTGCTGGGAACAGTGGGTTTTTATCTCATGTATAAAAATGCCACTAAAGGACCCGAGGGGAATTATATCTCGGAAACCGAGATGGTCGTCATGGCCTGATGGATTGCCTGTCATGCCAACCAAGTTTCACAATTTAATTAAAATATACGATATTTTGAGGTGAAAAATGGAATTGCAAACTGTATGGTTTTTTCTGTGGGGGCTTTTATGGGCCCTCTTTTTTGTCACGGACGGGTTTGATTTCGGCATCGGCGCCCTGCTGCCTTTTCTGGGCCAAAAGGATGATGAAAAACGGATAATGATCAATGCCATCGGTCCCCTGTGGGACGGCAACGAAGTGTGGCTTGTGACCGCCGGCGGCGTCACCTTCGCCGCATTTCCCCAAGTGTACGCAGTGATGTTCTCTTCTCTTTACTCCGCACTCATGTTGATTCTGTTTGCGTTGATCCTTCGAGGGGTCTCCTTTGAATTCAGGGGAAAGGTGGAAAGCACCGGATGGAAAAAAATATGGGACGGCTGTATCTTTATCGGGAGTCTTTCCCCGGCCCTGCTGTTCGGCATCGCCTTTGCCAACATCTTCAGAGGCATTCCCATTGATGCAAACGGCATCAATCGCGGTACCCTTTTTACGCTCCTGAATCCATACGGTATCGCTGGCGGCGTCCTTTTCGTGTTACTCTTTCTGTTGCACGGCGCCCTGTGGCTGGCCATTAAAACGGAAGGAGATCTACACAGCCGTGCCGTCCAGACCGCAAAAGGGTTGTGGCCGGTTCTCCAGGTGGTGGCAGTCATGTTCCTGGTGGCCACTTGGTTTGCCACGCCTCTTTATGATAACTACGTCGCGCACCCCGCGCTGTTTCTTGTGGTGCTGATCACCGTTGCAGCGCTTCTGGCTATGCGCCTCTTTTTGGTGAAAGCATGCTATTTCAAGGCATGGTTTGCTTCGGCCCTGACCATCATCGGCATCACCTTTTTCGGTGTAATCGGTCTCTTCCCCAACATGCTTCCATCCAGCATCGATCCCGCGTTTAACCTCACCGCCTTTAATTCATCATCGAGTCCGCTGACGTTAAAGATCATGCTCATGGTGGTGTTTATATTCGTACCCATTGTCCTTTTTTACCAGACCTGGACATATAACCTGTTTAAGGGCAAAGTCACCCCCGAAGATTTAGCCGGCGAAGAGGCGTATTAAAATTCGACAAAGGTTATTGCATGATAGAAAATATCCGAACCCTTCTCATCGAGGACAATCCCGGGGATGTGCGGCTGATTCAGGAGATGTTGTCCGAATCCAATCCCGGCACCTGCCAAGTTGCTGTTTTTGATCGACTATTCAGTGCCCTGCCCGACCTGGAGCAAGGTGGTTACGACGTTGTGCTGTTGGATTTGAACCTTCCGGACAGCACGGGGTTGGAGACGCTATTGCGCCTCCGGCCCACCGTGGCCACCGCGGCGGTGGTTATTCTGACAGGACTCGATGACGAAACCGCGGCAATTCGGGCTCTCAGGAAGGGCGCCCAGGATTACCTGGTCAAGGACCGGATGAGCCCGGAAGTGCTGTGGCGTTCGATCCGCTATGCCGTCGAGCGCAAACAGGTGGAACTGAAATTGCTGGCCCGTGAGCGGGAGCTGGAGGATCAGACCCGGGATCTGGAGGAGGTCAATGGGGCCCTCAGGGTGCTGTTGAAACAGCGCGAAGCGGACAAGGCGGAGCTGGAAGAGCGCATTGTGGGCAATTTTCGGGAACTGGTGCAACCTGCGCTGGAGAAACTGAAGACGAGCGGATTGAACGATCGCCAAAAGGCGTTTGTCGAGATCGCCGAAAACGAATTGAGCGATATCCTGGCGCCTTTCCTGCGTAAAGTCTCCTCCGGCCATCTCAAACTGACCCCCACGGAAATCCAGGTGGCCAATTTTGTCAAGCACGGCAAAAGCACCAAGGAGATCGCCGACCTCATGCGGCTGTCGGTAAAAACCGTGCAGGTGAATCGCAACAGCATCCGCAGGAAATTGGGGATCATCAATCAAAAGATCAACCTGAGGAGCTACCTTCTCTCTGTCAAATAGTATCTAGATCTTATAGGTATTCTATATACAACTTTACAGTCTTTACATTAACACCCTTTTCACCGCAAATAAGGC
>JASFKE010000473.1:0-4151 GCA_050118795.1 Desulfobacteraceae bacterium
ATATGATTATGAGTCTTTATCCGTTGGGTCTGTTTCCTCTGACTCCAATTTGCGACCATTTTCATTTTTAGATTTAACCATGGGCAAACGTCCTGTTATAAAGGTCGTAACGATCGCCACTAAACTTGTTCCACCAATTACGCCAGCTGTGAGAGCGTGCCCTAAAAAACCAAGAATGACTGCCACTATAAATGCCGCAAAACAAATTATTGTAGCACAGGTTTGTCCGCGTTTTCGCTCTGCAAATACTTGTTTGTTATGTTCTTCTTGGACAGCTATTCTTTTTTTATCTAATTCATGGCGATGATCCATCTCTTTAGACCATTGTGCAAGAAACTGGTCTGCAATCCTTGGATCTGCATTTTTATATTCTAAAAACATTTGGGGTGGGGGGATTGGGCCACACGAAAATTCCATATGTCTGCGTTCATATCCTATCAATTCATATAACTTTCCACTTTCAACAGCCTTTTTCACTTCCTCTTTGTATTCATCTGGGATTTTAGTATCTTTGCAGTTTGTTTTTATCGGAAGTTGGGAGGGATGGGTAGGCTCTGAGCCATTGCTAGCGCCATTTTTTTTTGCTGTTGCCTCTTTATCGTTTTTTTTGTTTGTCATCAGGTAGACTTGCTGAAGTGTTTTCCAACACCACATGCCAAGCTATGGACATGTCCTGACATATTTTTTCATAAACTGTCTTGTGGTCTGTAAATTTAAAGTTGTATTTATCAAAACCAACAAATTCAGATGGGTCTATCGGCTCCCGGCCTGAGATATCAAGGACAGAACCAGCACCTTGGAGAAAACCACGGAAAGCACCTTGAGTTAGTTTTAGCATTATACTTACCCATATTTTTGGAATATTTTTTAATTTCGAGCGTAATTTACCCATAAGGCATAAATACCACTATTGTCAAGACAGTACTATCTATGCCGGTTTCGGTTTTTTTATCATAACACTTTAGTTTTTTGTGTGATCTGATTCACAATACCTCCTATAAAATATCGTACCGCTAATCCCGATTTTTTCTGACTGCACGTGCCTCCCGGCGTTTCATATTTGGTTTCTTTGTTTCGGGCATACCATTCACGCCTTTGGACAAAAATGGAGTACTTTTGGAACCAAAAACGGGGGGCGGGCGATCTTGTAAATATTTGAATTTAGAAGAGAAAATGGCGGAAGTGCATGGGAATCGAACCCACCCGGCGGGGTATTAGCCCGCCACACTGGTTTTGAAGACCAGGGGCCACACCAGATAGCCGTCCACTTCCGTTAAATTTCAGGCTAATTTTAGACGGATATGAAATTTTGTCAACTGCTTTTGCAATCAGCGTTCTTTTTGCAATGCCTTGGGTAAAGTGGTATTCGGATAGCTGGTATTGGTTATGCTTACGTCGACAAGAGGGTGCTTATGGGAAAAGTGGTCATCAACAAAGATCGCCTGGCGCAGAGTTTTGTTGGGCTTGTTAAGATCGACAGCGTTTCAAAAGAGGAGGGCGCTCTTTGTCGGTTTTTGCAAACTCGCTTGTCGCGGCTGGGCGTCGAGACCTTGGTGGATGATGCCGGCGTTGCCGTTGGAGGCGACAGCGGCAACTTGATCGGTCGTTTTCATGGTAACAGGACAGTTGCGCCGCTATTGCTTTCGGCCCACATGGATACGGTTGAGCCGGGCAGGGGGGTTCGACCTGTTTTGGTGGACGGTATCTTTCGAAGCGGCGGGGAGACCGTTTTAGGCGCTGATGATAAATGCGGTATTGCGATTATTTTGGAAGCTTTGGCGTGCATTGTTCAAGACAGTCGGCCTTGCGGTCCGTTGGAATTGGTCTTCTCTGTCTGTGAAGAGATCGGGTTGCAGGGCGCCAAGCATCTGGCGTACGATCAATTGACGGCGCGCATGGGCTATGTTTTGGATACCCGGAATCCCGAAGTGATTATCATCCGCGCACCGGCGGCCCATCGTATCACGCTTCAAGTCGACGGCAAGGCGGCGCATGCAGGTGCGGAACCTGAGAAAGGGGTCAATGCTATTGCCTTGGCCGCCAAGGCTATCGCTGCTTTGGAGTTGGGTCGCATTGATGCTGAAACCACTTGTAACATCGGGATTATTGAAGGCGGTGTGGCGACCAATATCGTTCCGGCCAAAGTGGTCATTCAGGGTGAAGTGCGCAGCCACGACAGGGCCAAATTGAGCAGCGTCACTGACAACATCGTCCAGGCCTTTCAAAAAGCGGTGAATGAATCCAAGGCGGAGCGAAATGGATTCACCGCTGAATTGTCGGTGGAGGTGGCGTTGGATTTTGATCTGCTGGCGGTGCCTCAAGATCATGATGTGGTCAAATTGGCTCACCAGGCGGCGGCGAATCTTCACCGAAAAATCTATACCGCAAGTTCCGGCGGCGGTTCCGATGCCAATATCCTCAACCAACATGGTATTGCGGCCGGTGTTTTGGGCACGGGGTGTGAAAATGTGCACACTGTTCAAGAGCGGGTGGCCCTGGATGACATGGTGCGTGCCGCTGAGTTGCTGGTGGAAATTATTCGGATTCATGCTGAGACAACAACGACTTGACAAAATCCAAGGCAAATTATAGAGACGGGCCATGATTTCAAAACCAAACGCCGTAATGTTTCTGGCAACAGGCGGTTGTGTCGGGTACGCACCATTTGCCTCCGGCACTTTTGGTTCATTGGTTGGGCTTCCCATTGTTTATTTGTTATCTAAGATAACTTGGTTGTACGCGACCGGAATGGCGGCGGTATTGATTCTCGGATCGGTTTGGATAGCCCATCTGGCCGAGCAGCAGTTGAATGCCAAGGACCCGGGATGTATCGTTATCGACGAAATTGCCGGCATGTGCGTAACCATGCTCTACATCCCCTTGACCATAACCACCGGCTTGGCCGGTTTTTTTTTGTTCAGACTATTTGACGTAATCAAACCGCCACCCGCCCGCCAGATGGAAAAAAAACTCAAAGGGGGCTGGGGGGTCGTAATGGATGATGTGGTTGCCGGTGCGATGGCCAATATAGTACTTCAAATAGGATTGGTAATTCTGGTATAGTCTCAGCTCACGCGCTGTTTTTCCCGACAATGGATAACTCAATAACCAAAGGTAAAACATTGAAAAAAACGCCCTCCTCCGATTCCGCAACAGTTTCCAAGCCTCCCAAAGGAAAAATAAGGGAGAATATCGAAGCTTTGGTGATCGCCATTATTCTGGCGCTCTTTATCCGGGCATTCGTGGTCCAGGCTTTTAAAATTCCTTCCGGTTCAATGGAAAATACACTGTTGATCGGAGACTATATTCTGGTCAATAAATTCATTTACGGTGTTAAGCTCCCCTATACGGGGACAAACATAATTCCCATCAAAGATCCCAAGCGGGGTGATATTATTGTTTTTAAATTTCCGGGGGATCCCAGCAAGGACTATATCAAACGAGTTGTCGGTGTGGGGGGCGACCGTATCGCTATTCGAGATAAAAAGGTATACGTTAACGACCAATTGCAGGAGAATGTTTTTGCAAAATTTACCGACGAGCGAATTTTCTCCGATGCGAGAATGATTCCGGAGAAGTTGCTCAAGCGCGATAACTATGGCCCGATAGAGGTCCCGAAAAACAAGTTGTTTGTCATGGGGGATAACCGCGACAGCAGCAATGACAGCCGTTTCTGGGGATTTGTGGACAAATCGGCTGTCAAGGGCAGGGCATTTATCATATACTGGTCGTGGAACAAGGATAAAAAGATAGGCGTCCGCTGGGACCGGCTTGGGGATCTGATCCATTAAACAAAGCACCGGGCAGCTTTGACCGTATCGCCACTGAACGAGGCTGCTTGGCCGGTTGATTGTTTCCATCTTTCCAAGCTGGTCCATATGCGGTAATTAAATCAACAGGCGAACCATAAAAGGTGACCATGGCCCTGGTAAACAAAGATGTGATCGATTTGGATACCCTTTCGGTGGATGAGATTGAGTTGATTCTCGATACGGCCGAAAGCATGCGGGAAATATCGGAACGCTCCATCAAAAAAGTCCCCACATTGAGGGGTAAAACCGTTATCCTCTTTTTTTACGAACCCAGCACTCGCACCAAACTCTCTTTTGATATTGCCGCCAAGAGGCTCAGCGCCGACAGTCTCTCCATCT
>JASFKE010000474.1:0-4138 GCA_050118795.1 Desulfobacteraceae bacterium
CCTTTGTTATGGTAACAGCAACGCCATAGTCAGCGTCAAATGTGCTAGTTGTATTTCCATACTGATAACCATATGTGAACTCGACGTAGCCTACAAGATCGACACCCTGAAGATCATTGTAGGTATTTTTGCCGCTTCCTGTATAACCCGCTGTTTGATAGACGTCTTTAAAGAATTCAAGTAAAGACGCGTATCCGGCAAGATCCCATCCATAGGCAACCCCAGAAGTTGTTATTGCGCCAGTAAGAGTTCCACCCACGCATTCTTCTCCTTCGTCATTACACTCACCGATATTTACAGTGACGAGGCCATCAAGAGTACCACTGGAGTTAGCTCCATTTACAATGTCACCTGATAGGCTGGCATTGGTTATTGTAATCACACTCGATGAAGTGCTCGTATCCTCTTCCTCTGCTAGAGTTTCCGAGGTGCCCAAGGTGCCCATGGTAATTAACTCAGCTCCAATGCCTGCGCCAATCGAATCATCATCTTCTACGAACTGAAAGAGGATACCGTTTGCAGGTGTAAGGGTCACATTAGCACTGTCGATGGTAATAGATGGCCAGCTTCCTTTGGCGTTGTTGATCGCCTCGGCCGTCACAAATGTTGAATCATCTGTGATATAAATATCTCCTGTACAGCCACCGTGCTGCATGATGCCATACCTACCAGAGTTTACAGTGGTTTCACCATCAAATGTAATATTGCCTTCCCGATGAATTACTGCCATATCCGGAACGATGAAATCTGTATCAGTGTAGGTCGCTTCGCATTGCCCAATTGTGTATGATCCATAACCGCTGTCGGTCACTTGAATTTTATTGTTGATCGAGGTAAGTGTAATTGTATCAGCCATATCCGTCGAAAGAGAGCCCCAACCCTCTGTCGTAATTGTACAGTTTTCATAGGTTGCAGCGGCATTATCCACAAGGTTGGTTGAACGGTTGTTTCCGGTACAGCCAAGAGCCCATGGGATCTCTGACATTTTACCCGAGGCAACAGTCATCGAGTAATCATCCGGAAGTGTGCCATTTTTAGAGGTTATAGTGGAATTGGTAACTGTAATTGATGCATTTCCACCGGCAAAAACGGCAGTACGAGCCGCTCCAGACGAAGTCAGATCAGCATTATCCACAGTTACTTCGGAATAGCCGTCTGCCATGATCAAGGCGCCATAACCTGCAAAGTCATTTATACCGTTTCCAGTAAAATTCATAACCGGATAGGTGATGTTGTAAGAAAAAGAATCATCATCAGAGGTAGCATTGGCACTGCTGTTTACAAAAATACCGTTAAATCCTTCACCAACTGATGTAATATTAATAGCATCGGCACCATCATCATCGTAACTGCCACTGGCTATGGCGGCGGTAACCGATTTGTCTTCGACAACGGCGCCATCTTCAACATAGAGCGCCGCTCGAAAATAGTGGGTCATTGTATCGCTAAAATCAATCTGGATATTCTCGGTCACTGTAATGACGACATCGCCCTCCCAGGTTCCTTCTGCCAGATATGTTTGCTCAGTACCCGCATTGCCTTCGATATCTACAGTGTCAATCGAACATCCTTGCTGTTCAACTCCGTCAACGGTAAGGGTTAAACTGGAGCCAGATTCCGAAGTAACATAGGCGCCCTCTTCAATGACAAGTTTGTCATATTCGGTGGTTGCAGTCACCACCTGAGTATCGTCACTTGCTGAAAAAGTTTGTGTAGTAGTTTCAGTTTCAGTAGAATCACCGCATGAACAAACAGACAGAACAATCAGGCCAATTGCTAGGAGTGCGAGGTGTACTTTGAAGAACTTTTTCATCAATCCTCCTTGGATTAATTTTAACAACTACAAATTAGGGTTTCTATCAGTGAACAGCGGCCGCATGAAAATGGCAAAAACCACTGGTTATAAGGGATACGCAGATAAGAATAAGGCCGACCGGCCGCTGATGCGGTGCATCACAATGCCAACTCAAATCAGATATGATGCGGGATAATGTTCATTGCGCAATCGACCGGTTGTCGGCATTTGCTTGCTTCAACTATCAGTAAGCAAAATTAATACAACCAGTGATAGTAACATTTTACCGCATCGTCACCCGCCTAGCCAATCAACTATTCCATCTGCATATGTGCGTAAGCAAAAAACATGCCGTTAACAATTGGGGAGGGCTGGAATTCGTAACCATCCGTAATGTCATATTTTTCAAAATTGAAGAGTAAAATAAAGGTAAGGTCTTAAATGAGAATAGCCACCAATTTTAGTGGTTATCACCATATTGGGTGGGATTAAATCTGAAGAATCGGGGCTATTTTGGAAATATTTGTTTTAGGGGGAAAGAGAAGGGAAAGTAAAAGAATGGATTATTCTCAAAAGCCCTGGAAAAAGGGTAAAGGCCTTGCAGAAACCGACCCGACTCTTGATATCCAGAAGATTGATGCGGCCCATAAGCTGATCATCATGATGAACATCGCCTTTGGAGGGGCCTTTGATTTTACACAGCTGTATACCGAGGCTAAAAAAACACCTGATATCATATAATAAACGACATGATAGAGATGAGTTCGAGGAATAAACCTGTGGTGAACTTGAGGATCTTTGTCTATTGTATGCCATCTTTTCCTTATTGTATATGTTTTTCAATATCGAAAAGATAGAAGGCGTCCGTATACTCGACCTTTTTTAATGCGGCCCACTGTTCAATCTGATTTTTATATAGATAGTCATAGGCGGTGCGCTGGCGCAACGTTCCGGCCCCATTCATTATCTGCATCTGAGGCAGAATTGGTTTTGGCATTATGATATACAAGCCCTCATCGGTTCTGACGATTTTGCTGATCTGGTTTTCCTTTGTGTTAAGGTATGCTTTTTTAAACTTTTTACCCAGATGGTCAGAGACCATCAGCCGGCCATTGGGGTAAGCATTCATATTTTCTTCCTGTATGCCGGTATTATGTTTTCGGATAGCAACATTAAACGCACTGATAAGGTTGTCGCTCTCTTTGAGCTCGTTATGGATCTGGCCTATTTTTTCAAGCTGTTTTTTTTCTTCTTCATCAGAAACTTTTTTACCATCCTCATCGGTTAACGGGAAAAATATATATTTTGCACAGATAAAATCATTCTCTTTGACATAGTTTTTCACATCCTCATCCGTACATTTCTTACCGTTTTTTCCATAAAGATGCTCAAAAAGATAGGCTGAAAAACGATCAATTTTAACAAGGTAATCGAACATCTTTTCTGATACATACATCTTTGATACTATGCGGATATACTCTCCATATCCATATATCTCGATATCCTTTTTTTTCCGCTTTTCCATTTCGGCGAGATCTTCTTCGCTCAGAGACAAACCAAATTCCGCTGCCTTTTCTTCAATGACGTGATACCGAAAAGAGATATTCACAGCATTGGTCAAAAAATACGTTTTAAGATCGAGCTCGTCCTGCTTGATATCCCAATGGTCTATCTTTTTGAGGCCATTGGTGCGCTTATAGTGTTTTGCCACATATTTCAGGGCAAACAGAAACTCGGGAAAATAAACCGGTTTCTCATCTATTGCAAACATCTCCGTGTTGTGTGCAAATTTGAGATCATCCTGCGGCGCCACGGTTCTCGCCGGGATGTTGGACCAGGGATAGTTTTCTGCTTTATCAGCACTGCATGCAAAAAAGAAAGTGCTTATGTAAAGTATGATCAGTGCCGCTGTAATTTTTTTGATATAATTTTTCAATTCACTAAACCTTTAGTATATCAATACTTATATCACACATTTTCGTTTTAAATTGTCACAGGTTGAAAAAAGGCCGCATCCAAAGGATGCGGCCAGAATATTAGCAATGTTGCATTGATGAATTATTGTGCATTTACAACAATTGTACCTGTGTATGTCGTGCCAGCCTCAATTGTTGTTTCAGTACCGTTAACAGTTACTGTTCCACTGTTAAGCGTACCTCCGCTTTCAACCGTGAGGCTGGAAATATAAGAGGTCGTATCAACTGTCCATGTGCCACCGCTTGCTATGGTAACAGCAACGCCATATTTAGTCGAGTCATAATCATCAGCTGTTGTATCTCCGGTCTGAGAACCATATGTGAACTCGACATAGCCTACAAGATCGACACCCTGAAGCACATTATT
>JASFKE010000475.1:0-4131 GCA_050118795.1 Desulfobacteraceae bacterium
TTCATCGCGGCCCGACCCACAGTCTGTTATTTGCCCTGCTGGCCGGGTATCTCGCCTCTAATTTATACCGTTTATGGCACCAAATCCCCCGATTTAGTTTCGGACTCTGTTTTATTCTGATTTTTTCACACGTCGGCGCCGACATGCTGCTTACTGCAACGCCGGTCTCCTTGCTGTGGCCCCTGGACCTCTATTTCAGCCCGGGTCACAATTCGTGGGGGCAGATCATGCATATGGTCCTGTTTCAGAGCATTCAGGATGTGGGCATCGTTGTCGTTTGTATTGCATACGTAGTCTCCATACGGTATATTCAGTCCAAAGAGCCGCTGTTTCCGCTCTTCGCGTTCGCCAGAAGGCGCGCCAAATAGGTCTTGATGTTGCAACATAAGGGTAAACCGGATGAAAAGATATACCTGCAGTGATTACCGTCAGGAGATGATGTTGGCGGGTATGCGAAAACAATTGGCGGATCCCCAACTGAGCCAATCCCAAAAAGAGCTGCTGGAAAGGGAGATCCGGCGGCTGGAAGCGCAAATGGGGCTGGATTAATAACTTACTTTTTTTCGACGTATCGCCGGAAATTCAAGCCACCCGCTGGTTGGGGTGGCTTTTTAACGATTTCACATCAATTGCCCCCCCTTTATTCGGCCGTCGTAATTTGGTATCAAGGTTTTTTACAATCGGAAAACATTAGGAGGATATGCGCTCATGTATCTGGACTTGCGCGCTTTCATAAATGATTTGGAGCGTCGTGGTCAGCTGGTACGCATAAAAGAGGAAGTTGATCCTGACCAGGAGATTACCGTCATTCAACATCGCGTGATTGCAGCCGGCGGTCCGGCCCTGCTCTTTGAGCGGGTCAAAGGTAGCCCCTACCGTGTGGTCTCCAATTTGTTTGGGACTTATCAGCGTGTGACCCTTGCTTGCGGTGAGGAACCTTTGCAATTGGGAGAGCGCCTGGCGCGGTTGGCGCATCACATGATGCCCCCGTCTCTTGGCAATATTTGGCGTGCCCGCCATGACTTGATACGGATGCTCCCTGCGCGGATGCGCAATGTGTCGGCGGGGCCTGTTCTTCAGACCCAAACCGATCCGGCTGATCTAAACCGGTTGCCGGTGTTGACCTGCTGGCCTGACGATGGCGGTCCCTTCTTTACATGGCCGCTGGTGCATACAACCGATCCGGACAACGGCCGGGGAAACCTGGGAATCTATCGACTCCAGCGATTTGGCCGCGATTCAACCGGCATGCATTGGCAGATTGAAAGGGGAGGGGGATTTCATTTTCACAGAGCCACCCAAATGGGGCGGCCATTGCCTGTCAGTGTTATTCTGGGGGGGCCGCCGGCCCTGACCATTGCGGCTGTCTCTCCCCTTCCCGAAGGTATGGATGAACGTCTTCTGGCCGCTTACTTAATGCGAAAACCTTTATCCGTGATCAAGCGGAGCCAAACCGGCCATCGTATACCGGCAAGGGCCGAGTTTGTGCTCGAGGGGACCGTGACCCCGGGAGACATGCAATGGGAGGGGCCTTTCGGCGACCACTTCGGTCACTATTCAGAGCCGGCCGACTACCCGGTTTTTCGAGTGAATCGGGTACTGGCGCGAAAAGATGCCATCTACCCGGCAACGGTGGTCGGCAAACCGATACAAGAAGACTACTATATTGGCGAAGCCTTACAAGCGCTGACGGTTCCCATGCTCAAGCAGATCAAACCGGCCATTGCCGACTTGTGGGCCTATCCGGAAACCGGGTTTCATCCACTGGCGGTGATGGCGGTTCAAGAGCGGTACCCTAGAGAGGCCCTCAAATTTACACTCTCCATGCTCGGTGAGGGTCACGTCTCCATGACGAAAGTGATGATAACGGTGGACGCAGGTGTAGATGTGCGTAATTTTAGAGCGGTCAGCGCAGCGTTGTGGCGGCACCTGCGGCCTGAAGGAATTCATCTGTTGTCACCCACAGCTCAGGATACTTTGGATTTTACCGGTCCGGAGATGAATACCGGCAGCCGGTTGGTCATATTGGCGACCCGGCAAGACGGCCAGCCCCTGCGCAAGTCTCCTCCGCCTTTGCCGATGACGGTGACGGATGTGCATCTGCAACTGCGTGAGGCAGTTGCCATCGGGCCCTCTTTTTTAATGCTCAAGGTGGCAGAGGGATTCAGGGATCTCAATTCTCTGGGTGAAGCATTGCGCCGCCATGAGGTGGCCGGTCAATATCTGTTCCACGTCCTGGTTTCCGAGGACGTGGATATGAAAGATCCCATTATGCGTCTATGGGGGTGGTTTACCCGCTTCGATCCAGCGGCTGATATACATCCGGCCGACCGTAAAATTGTGGGAAACAGGCTGATATTTGATTTTCCCATCCTCATTGACGCGCGCTGGAAAAAAGGCTATCCCCAGCCGGTGGAGTTTGATCCGGCCGTGGCCAAGAGGGTGGACCGGCGTTGGGAAAATTACGGCATTCCCTTAGATTGAACTCCATAGTTGCATAAAAGTGGAGGCAAAAAGAGACGATACCATATGGATGAGAAGCTGTTTGAACAGGCATTAGACAAGGGCGCCGGCGCCCAAAGGCTCACTGCTGAAGAAGCCCTTGAGTTGGCGGCCGCAATTACCCCGGACCGGCTCCATGCCCTTGGCAAGGCGGCTTTGGCAAACCGCAGGGCCCGCTTCGGTCAAAAGGCGACCTTTGTTTTCAATCTCCAGATCAATCCCGCCAATATCTGCGGCGCCGGCTGCTCCTTCTGCAACTACGCGGCATCGGCCAACGATCCCCACGCCTATGTGCTCAGCGAGGAGGAGATTATGGCCAAGGTTGCACAACTTCAACCCACAGAAGCACATATTGTCGGTGGTTTAAACCAGGTGTGGCCCTATGAGCGCAACCTGGAACTGGTGCGGCAATTGCGGCGCACACACCCCCAATTGCACATCAAAGCTTTTACGGCGGTGGAAATCGCCTATTTTGCTAAAACGGCCCGCAAAAGCCCGGCCCGGATTTTGGAAGAGTTGATCACCGCCGGCATCAATGCGTTAACCGGAGGCGGGGCTGAAATTTTTTCCCAGCGGTTGTATGTGCAGCACTGGAAGAACAAAATCAGTCCCCAAGAGTGGTTGAGCATTCATCAGCTGGCTCACGAGTTGGAAATTCCCACCAATGCCACCATGCTGTTTGGCTTTGGTGATACTTGGCGCGAACGGGTGGAACACATGCTGACCCTGCGCACGGCCCAGGATGGATCCAAAGGGTTTGCTTGCTTCATACCTTTGGCCTTTCAGCCTGGTGAGGGAAACTTTGACACCCTCGGCCCCACCCCCCTGGAAACGCTCACGGTGATGGCCATTGCGCGCCTTGTGCTGGACAATATCGTCCATCTCAAATCATACTGGCCCATGAGCGGTGTGGAGACGGCCGCCGCCGGATTGAGCTGGGGGGCGGATGATATGGATGGTACCATTTCGGAAGAGAAAATCGCCCACCTTGCCGGGGCCGCCACACCCAAAGGCATGGCACGTGCGAAAATGACCGAGACAATCCGTATGGCCGGATTCACGCCGGTGGAACGCGACGGCTTATTTACAGAGATGTCCACCCCATGACCTATCCCATCGCCCACATCCCATACGCCAATATGGCGCCGTTTAAAGAGTTGGGGCCGCCCGAAGGGTGCTCCCTTGTGGATTACCTGCCCAGAGAGAGTATCCAGGCCCTTTTGGACAAGCGGGTTTGGGCGGCGGCAGTACCCGTGGGGGGATTGGCTCTGTTAAAAGAGAAGACCGAATTTATCGGCCGTTTCGGTATCGCCGTGGAGGGCGAATCCATGAGCGTGCTCTTTTTTTCCGATCGACCCTTTAGTGCATTTTCTTCCTCGCTCACCATCGGCTTGACTGGGGAATCGGCCTCCAGCGTGCGGCTGCTCTATTTGCTGCTGGGGTATCAAAACGGGTTTGATGCCATGCCGCGTTTGGTTCCCAAGGCAGCGTCCGGCAATGGCTATCTGGTCATCGGCGATCGCGCCTTACGATGGGCCCGCGAATATGAAAAGACCGGCTCCGCGCACGGGTACGGTTATGTGATGGATTTGGCTGTGCAATGGTACCAACGGTTTCAATTGCCCTTTG
>JASFKE010000476.1:0-4130 GCA_050118795.1 Desulfobacteraceae bacterium
GACGGAATCAAAATGGCTGCCGTATTGCTGGGTTTATCCTTCAAGTTCATCCCCATAATTCGGCTGCCGAATCCTGAATAAACCATGGGGTGGACCACCGGGGCCCGTGGGTCATGGCCGAGATAGCGCCGAAACCAGGCCACTCCGTCGCCTTTGACGATATGGTCGGCATCCACCAGGCCATGGATATCTTCCTTGCTGGTCACATGCCCTCCAACCACTATGGCGGCGTTGGGCAGATGAGCGCGCACAAGGGCGCACATCTTGACCACTTTGCCGATATTGGGAATGATGCCGCTGATGCCGACGACGTCATATCTGTTTGTTCGAAGCTCTTCTATGAATCGGCCCAGGCTGGGAAAGTCCAGCAACGTGCAAGGCGCATCGATGTTGTTTTGGATGAGCATCAAACCAAAGCTGCGGTGAAACATGCGCAGGGAGAAAGCACCCTGAAAGCGGGTCACCTGGTTGTGATAAAGCTCCATGGGATTGATCTTGCGGCTGCCGTAAGGATCGTCCTGGGCATAAGGTCCGAAGACACTTGCAAGAAGTACCCGGGCACGGTGTTTTTTGGGATGTCGCGGATGTTCACTCATTATAGGCTCCCTTCATACACCCTGGTTAGGGGTTGCAACTGGGTTGTCATGTACGATACACAATAGAGTATACATGTGGCAAAAAATAGTTTAACTTTAGGGTTTTACAAAATTTTTACACAGGCGGGGCCCTATCTATGGATCGGTCCAGATGGTATTTCCACCCTTTAACGATTTTTGTCGTCTCCATCCTGGCGCTGGGGACATCGCTGATTCTGTATATTTATTGGTACATAGAGATCAGCGCGGGGCTAAAATCGGTTGTCCGTAGATTTAACCTGGACTCCTCCCAGATTTTGACGGCTCAGACCTGGGTGGTCATCCTGGTGCTCTCCATTCTGGTCGGATTGATTCTTCTGGGGTTGTTTACCATTTTCGTCTACAGCCAGAAAATGGTACAGCTCTATCGATTACAGCATAATTTTATCAACAATTTCACCCACGAACTCAAGACCCCGGTGGCTTCGATACGCCTTTACCTGGAGACGTTCCAAAAGCATGAACTGGGACGCGACGATCAACTCAAGTATATTAATTACATGTTGGCGGACGTGACGCGCCTGTCGGGCAACATTTCGCGTATTCTCAATCTGGCCAGAATCGAAAGCAAAAGCTTTGCCGATGAATTTTCATGGGGGGATCCCTTGGAGGTGATCGATAAATTTATTCAAAAAAACAGTCATCTTTTTGCCGGCTGCCGCATTCGGTTCAACAAGCGGCCGGAGAGAAAGATTCGCTGTCACATCAACCGATCCCTGTTCGAAATTCTTTTGATGAACCTGATGACCAATGCCATCAATTACCGTTCATCAAAGCCGCCCGAAATCGATATCAAGGCGCGGCTTCAATCCAGCCGTTTGCAGATCGTCTTTGCCGACAACGGTATTGGATTTGACCGGAACGAAAGAAATAAAATTTTCAAAAAGTTCTACCAGGTCGGCAAATCTGATGATATGTCGGCCAAAGGCAGCGGTATAGGGCTCTACATGGCTCAGAATATCGCCAAAATCCACAAGGGCAAGCTCAGCGCGAACAGTTCGGGCGTCGATCAGGGCGCCGTGTTCACCTTAACCCTGCCGCTGTACAAGGAGAGGAATTTTGCATCATGAACAATTCGGGTGCTGATCAACAAGGGGCCAAGCAGATTCTGATCATCGAAGATGATCCGCACATCGCCGAAGGTTTGCAGCTCAATTTAAAGCTTAAGGGATACCAGGTTACCATTGCCGCTGATGGACCTTCAGGGTTGCAGCAATGGCGGGAGATGCATGCGGACCTGATCGTTCTGGATGTCATGCTGCCCGGTATCGACGGGTTTTCAATTCTGCGCAATATCCGCTTGGAGGACGAACGTATCCCGATCATGATCCTTTCCGCCAAAGGCGATATCGAAGATAAGCTCGAGGGGTTGGCATATGGGGTGGATGACTATCTGGCCAAGCCCTTCAATCTGGATGAGTTTCTATTGCGGGTGGATCGATTGCTGCTCAGGGGGGATTGGTCCCGGGACCAGGAACCATTAAATGCCGTCGTACCGGAAACCTTCTCCTTCGGGGGCAATCGCATCATTTTTACCACTGCAACAGCCCATTGCGTGGGAGGGGAAACCATTCGTCTCACAGAGCAGGAGATGAAACTGCTCAAACTTTTTGTCGCCAATCGGGGAAAGCCTCTGTCGAGAAGTAAATTGCTGGAGATCGGTTGGAGTTACACCGGGCGCGTCACCACGCGCACGGTGGACAACTTCGTGGTCCGCATGCGAAAGTATTTTGAAATAAACCCCAGAAAACCACTCCATTTTAAGAGCCTGCGTTCCATAGGATATCTGTTTGACCCGGGTGAATAGATGGGTATGGGGTTTAATTACTGCGAAGACGTTGAATCTCTTGATCAGGACGCCAATTTCGCGGTGCTTTGATTTCGATAAGATCGTGGTAGATGGGAAAAGGATAGTTGGGATCGTCAGCGACGCGGCCGAAATAGACGGAACAACTGAGCTGGTTGTCTGATCTCCGGAAAAACAGTTTGCCCCTCGTTGTCTCGACGGTCATCCCTTTGAGGCTCTTTCGGATCTTTTCCGTTTCGATGGTGCCGGCTTTTGCAGCGCCTTGTCGAAGCACCTGGACGGCATCATACCCCAGCACGGCCCAGTCCGACGGATAGCGTCCGTAACGATGCCGGTAAGATGTCACAAAGGCGGCCATCATCGGCACGTCCATGTGGGCAAAAAAGGGCGCACGGGTGCGGCCGTAGATACCGCGTCGAATGGATCCGGCCTGGGCCATCAGTTCGGTTACGCTGATCAACCCGCCGGGGTGATCCACCGTCTTGAACAAGCGGTAGTCCCTGGCATCACGCATCCAGTAAGCATTGTCGGCGCCGGCAATGGACGAGAGCACAAAATCGGGCTTACGGGCCTGGATATCCACCACAAACGAGTTGAATCGGGTTTGACCGAGTTTGGGCCAGTAGACGCCCACCAGTTCCATTTGGGGGGCGACTTGTTTGAACTGATCGACCTGTACCTGCTGACTGGACCGTCCCCAGGCATAATCGGAGGCTATGGTGGCGTACTGGGTCCAGCCCTTCTCCTTGGCCAGCTTGGCAACCCCTATGATGGTGCCTTTGGACACCATATAGGTATTGGGGACAACGGAGTAGGTATAAGGGTTGGGGGCGTGCAGGGTAATTTTTTCCGAGTTGCTGATAGGGGCGATATGCAAGATTTTGTTTTGTTTGAGCAACGGTTTGACGGCCAACGCAGTGGCGCTGGAGTAGGTGCCGATGACGCAAAGGACCTTTTCACCTGCGATGAGCTCTTGAACGACATCCCTTGCGGTCTCCGGCGCTGTCCGGGTATCCCGGATGGCCAGCCGGATGGGATGGGCTCCCAGCAGTCCGCCTTCGGCATTGATCTCGGTGACGGCCAGCTCAATACCTTCAAGGGCCTGTCGGCTGTAAGGCTCACCCGTCCCGCTCAAGCCAAGGGCAACCCCCAGAGCATAGGGGCCGGCAGCCAGGCACGAAGATGCCCACGAAAAAAGGACGGCCCAAATCAGACAAAGAAGAGTTAACCCGAAAAAAGAGAGCCGTTTTTTCATAGCAACCCCCTAAAAGTGAGTTGAAAAAGCCAAAGCTCCCAAACCGTTGAGAAAGCCTTCAGGGCCCCAGAGTCAAGCCGATCAAGGGTGAAGAGCCGTAGTAGGACTACTGCGATCCCTTGACAACGCGGGATCTGGGGCCTTTGGATACCCGGAAGCAAGTTCCAAAGCTCCCAAACCGTTGAGAGAGCCTTCAGGGCCCCAGAGCCAAGGCGCTCAAGGGTACCAGCCGTAGTAGGACTACTGCGATCCCTTGACAACGCACGATCCGGGGCCTTTGCATACCCGGAAGCAAGTTCCAAAGCTCCCAAACCGTTGAGAAAGCCTGAGGGCCCCAGAGCCAAGGCGATCAAGGGTGAAGCCGTAGTAGGACTACTGCGATCCCTTGACAACGCGGGATCTGGGGCCCTCAGGCTTTCTCAACTAGCCGTAG
>JASFKE010000477.1:0-4128 GCA_050118795.1 Desulfobacteraceae bacterium
GGACAGCTATGCGACGATCTACAAACTGTCGGAAAAAATGTCCATCTCCACGGCCGAGGCCGAAACCGAGGTCATCGGAACGACACATGCAGGCATCGGAGCATACCTACTGGGCTTGTGGGGATTGCCCGACGGCATCCTGGATGCCGCAGCCTTTCACCACATGCCGGACAGCAAACCGGCAAACAGCTTGCACACCACAGCCATCGTCCATATCGCCGATGCCTTGGCCAAATCCGGCGATGAGATCCACAACCCAGAGGGCAAAATCGAGGGACTCGATTATGACTATCTGCAAGAGGCCGGCCATTTAACCAGTTTAACGTATTGGAAAGCCATATGCGCGGATCACTTGGCAAGCAAGGAAAAGGAGTGACAAGTTTATCTATTTATGCACACCCCCACCTGAAAAGGCCAAATTTGTCTTTACAACTCCGGGTCCATCATTTATAAGCCATCGCTACGGCCCAAAGCTCCTATATATTGACATTATGGAAATTAATTGATTGTATGATGTATTTTTCGTTTTAGGCTGTCAAGAGGCGAAGCTTCTGTAATTTCAAGCTTTTTTTCGTGGATACGCCATATTAGAAGAGTGAACCGAATTGAGGTCGGCATGCCATCTCGCACTATCATAGTACTGGCCACCCAAAATCAAGGAAAAACGTCCGAAATCAGAGAACTATTAAAAAAATATCCCATCGACATCCGAAACCTCGATGACTTCGGCCCTATTCCGGAGATTGTCGAAGATGGCGATACATTTGAAGAAAACGCTTATAAAAAGGCCGGATTAACAGCCCGCTACCTCGGATATCCGGCCTTGGCCGACGATTCCGGTTTGGTGGTGGAAGCCCTCGACGGAGCCCCGGGGGTTTACTCGGCGCGCTATGCCGGCGAAGATGCCGATGATGCCCAGCGCTGCCAAAAATTACTCCATGAGCTGGGTGACGCCGAGAACCGGAAGGCCCGTTTTGAATGTGTCATCTCCCTGGCCGTTCCCACCGGTCCGGCCCTGACCTATGAGGGCCGGTGTGAAGGTTTGATTACACACGCGCCGATAGGAAGCAGCGGTTTCGGCTATGATCCCATTTTTCATTATCCTGAACTCAATAAAACCTTTGCTGAAATGACCATGGCCGAAAAGAGCCGTATAAGCCACCGCGGAATCGCCATGCGCGAACTTAGCGCAGAGTTCAATAAAATCCTGATATGGCTGAAACAGCACATGCCGCCATCGGAACCCGTTGGCTGCATGGGAGGAAAAAAATAGCCGATGACTTTAGGATTAGGAGAGCATTACAGGTGCTGGTTTTGGGGAACCCAGAGAGGTAAATGTCAAGGAAATCGTCGTTGAGATGCTGAATGAAGATGGTGACGTCCGTTGCTGGAGAGATGCCGACCAGGTCCGCCATCTCCCCAAACGTTCAGTGGAAGAAAAATTATTGTGGACAGCTATTAGAGCCAATTGTCGGGTTTTTAAAGGAGTCGGAAATGAAATTTGAACAAGGGATCCAAATCGTTGAAGAGATTGGAAAGATCACCACCGCTGATACCGCCGCGCAATTGCTAAAAAACAAACTGGATTCAGAACACTATCAGCGCGTCGCAAAAATCAAAAACCAGACTATCTTGAAAGTCATCGCCAACGCCATCGCCATGTGCCAGCCTGACACCGTTTTTATCAATACGGGGTCGGAGGAGGATAAACAATTTTTAAAGGATTTGGCCATCAAAAAAGGCGAGGAAGCGCCCCTGCCCATGGATGGGCACACCCTGCACTATGATCTGAAAGAGGAGCAGGGCCGCATCATCGACCGCACCTATTATGTCGCCAACGACGATGAACCTGTCAGCTCTCTGGGGCTGCGCATGTCCCGCGAGCAAGCTCTGGAGACAGTAAAAAACGGAATGACCGGAATCATGAAAGGCATGACCATGATCGTCGGGTTTTACTCCCGGGGTCCGGTGGGCGCCCAGGTGGCCAACCCGGCCGTTGAAATCACCAGCTCCGCCTACGTGGGCCACAGCGCCGAATTGCTCTACCGCAACAACTATGCCGATTTTGAAAAGGAATTGGGACGCGCCAATCACTGCTATATCAACATTCACAGTGAAGGCCTCAACCGCCCTGAAGATCTGCCCAACGCAAGGGTCCTGATGGACCGTGCGTGGCGCACCACCTATAGCTACAACTGCACGTACGCAGGCAACACCTTGTTGCTGAAAAAAGGCAACCATCGCTTTTCCGTCGACCGCTCGGTCTATGAGAAGCGCGCGTTGGAACTGTCCGAGCATATGTTTATCACCGGCATCGACGGCCCGAACGGCCGCGTCACGTGGGTCACCGGCGCCGCTCCCAGCGGATGCGGCAAGACCACCACCGCCATGGCCGGAAACCACTTTGTGGGGGATGACCTGGCCCAGATGTGGATCGCCGAAGACGGTACAATCCGTTCAATCAACCCGGAAAACGGCATCTTCGGCATTGTGGAAGATGTCAACAGCGAGGGCGACCCGATGCTGATGAAATGCCTGCGCCAACCAGGCACTGAAGTGATCTGGTCCAATGTGCTCGTCGATGACCAGGGCACGCCTCATTGGGTTGGCAACGGTGAGACCCCGCCGAAAAAGGGGCGCAACTTCCAAGGGGAGTGGTATGAAGGCAAAACCGATGATAACGGCAAGCCGGTACCCCTTTCCCATCCCAACGCCCGCTGCACCCTGGCCTCATGCGCCCTGGGGAACTACTCCAAGGAAGCGGATAACCCGGCCGGTGTGGAGACACGGGTCATCACCTACTCCGGACGCGACAGCGATACCATGCCGCCGGTATGGGCCGCCAAAACCTCTGATCAGGGAGTGGTCATCGGGGCCTGCATCGTCTCCGCCGCCACCGCCACCGAAGTGGGCGCCACCGGCGTCAAACGCGCACCGTGGGCCAACGCACCCTTTATCCCGGGATCGCTGGGCGATTATATGGATGCCCAGTTCAATTTTTTCGGCAGCGACAAGATCGCACCCGACAAAAAGCCGGTCATGGCCGGGCTCAACTATTTTCTCACCCACCGGGCCCGTGGGGGCGACAGCAACAAACTGCTGGGCGAAAAACGCGATGTGAAAGTCTGGCTGGCATGGTTGGAACTGCGGGCCCACAACGATGTGGATGCCCTTGACACCCCTATCGGGTATCTGCCGAAATATGAAGATCTGAAAACGTTGTTCAGCGATATTATCGACAAAGAATACACCCGGGAGCTCTACGACAAGCAGTTCTCCCTCTATACCGACAAAATTCTGGCCCGTATCGAGCTGCAGTTGGAGGCCTATGGCAAAGAGGAGAATTTGCCGGCCAGACTCTTTGAAGTCCTCAATACCCAACGGCAGGAGTTGTTGGCCCTGACAGAAAAATTCGGTCCCATCGTCACCCCCGATCAACTGGAGGCGGCGGCCGGCAATTAATTTTACCACCAGAGCACGCACCCAGGCGCCGGTGGTTAACCGGCGCCTGTTTTATTTAAGGGTTCTGGTTGACCTGTTTAACTGTTATTGGATGAAATCCATGCTAAAAGCACCAATCATAAAGGTGATCCTAAGCCGCCGCATGGTGGTGGCCCTTGTCATGGGATACGCGGCGGGGCTGCCACTGGAACTGACCAGTTTTGTGCTCAAGACATGGATGCGGGAAGAGGGGGTGAATCTGGCCGTTATCGGACTGTTTGCCCTGGTGGGGCTTCCCTATACTCTCAAGTTTCTCCAAGCCCCCCTGCTGGACCGTTTTAGCCCGGGTCGCCTGGGACGGCGCCGCGGCTGGATGATCATCTTTCAAACAGCCCTGGTTATCTCCATCTACGCTCTGGGTCTAACCAGGCCCGGCCAAACCCCTTGGCTTGTGGCTTTGGCGGCCTTTTTCGTCACCTTGTTCAGCGCATCTCAAGACATTGTTATCGACGCCTACCGAAGAGAAGATTTATCAGACGAAGAGCTGGGTTTGGGTTCTTCGCTCTATGTGGCCGGCTATCGCATCGGCATGCTGCTGGCGTCGGGGGGGGGACTGATCTTGGCCGACCATTGGGGTTTCTCCATGGTTTATGCACTTATGGCCCTGTGTCTGTTACCGGGTCTGAT
>JASFKE010000478.1:0-4126 GCA_050118795.1 Desulfobacteraceae bacterium
TTGCGCCCTGAAGGCTTGCCATGAACCCTACCGCTGCAAAGACCTTCAGGGCTCCAGAGACAAGGCGTAGTAATCTACTGCGAGCCCTTGGCAACGCAGGATCTGGAGTCCTGAAGGCTTGCCTATTAACCCTGCCGCTGCAAAGACCTTCAGGGCTCCAGAGACAAGGCGTCCAAGGGCGAAGCCGTAGTCAAACTACTGCAAGCCCTTGGCAACGCAGGATCTGGAGTCCTGAAGGCCTTTGCAGCGGCAGGGTTTAGGTGGGGCCGGATAGTTCGGTCAACTCCTCTTTAACATCGTCAATAATATCGTAAAGCCACAACATATCTTCAATGGTCAAACGACCCGCCTTGGCAGGCGCCCTTTCCGTACCATCTTTTTTCAGAAGTATTCTGGGGCCGATTTGAACTTTGGGTTCTCCACCACCATAGCGTTGGATCGAGATGAGCAAGCCTGTCTCTTCACACCGCCACTGTTTTATCATTTCATCTTTGCTAGGATCGTATGGCATAATTACCTCTTTGTCTCTTTTTTTGTCATATCCACAATTAACATTGAAAAAGGCTGATCACACTGCAATTTTAGAAAAATCAGCCATGCGGTCAAACAGCCCTGCGATAGCGCCGAGCAGCGCAAGCCGGTTCTGCCGCACCATCATA
Organism: Desulfobacteraceae bacterium; assembly: GCA_050118795.1. GTDB lineage: Bacteria > Desulfobacterota > Desulfobacteria > Desulfobacterales > Desulfosarcinaceae > JARRKU01. Next base: position 660 of record JASFKE010000478.1, read on the forward strand.
TCATCGGTCATCACCATGACATCTTCGAAAAAGCGGTCTACAGGTTCCCTTAAAGTGGCGATGATTCGAAGCGCCCCTTCAAGATCGCTGCCGGCCATCTTTGTTTCGACCTTTTCCTTAGTGGCCGCATAGGCTTCATACAGCACCGTCTCCGAGGGTTCTGTAAAAAGGTCCGCATTGAGCACGACATCCGCCGCCACCTCGGTTTTTCTTAAGATATTGACCACGCGCTTGAAACCGGCCGCCAGGGGTTCAAAGTCCGCGTCGCCTTTCAGGGTCTGCAGAGCAGTTGTACGGTTCCAGACATCGGGGATGTCATCAATGGTAACATTCACCACGGCAGCGACCACGTCTTTTTCATATCCCTCTTCGGTCAACATTCCTGTGATACGCTTCAAGATGAAAGCATAAATTTCATCGCCCACCTTGTCGCCCCGGTCGGTATCGAATTGTGCGAGCCCGGACGCGATCGCCTTTTTCAATGAGAAGGTCATTTGGTGTTTCAGCATAATCTGTACAATACCGATACCTTGGCGACGAAGAGCGTATGGATCCGAGGCCCCTGTGGGGATCAGTCCAACGCAAAAACATCCGCAAATGGTATCAAGTTTGTCGGCAATGGCCAGCAGTGCGCCGGTCCGGGTCTTGGGCAGTTCTCCGCCGGAGTATATGGGACGATAATGCTCCTCAATGGCCAATGCCACATCACCAGGTTCATTGGCGGCTGAGGCATAGACCCTTCCCATGATCCCCTGGAGCTTTGCAAATTCTCCAACCACTTGGCAAACCAGGTCCGATTTGCACAACCGGGCGGCCCGCTGAACCTGGGACTGAATTTGCCCGTTCTCGGACCGGGTTAGATGAGCGCCTAGTTTTTCCACCCGTTCAACTTTGGCATGCATGCTTCCCAACTTAGCCTGGAACAGGACCCCTTTGAGTTTATCGCGCCAGTCATCCATTTTGTTTTGCAGATCGGCTTGGTAGAAAAACCGGGCGTCTGAAAGCCGGGCCCTCAATACGCGTTCATGCCCCCTGGCCACCAGCTCCAAATCTTTGATGCGGGTATTGTTCACCGCCACAAAACAGGGCATCAGCTGACCATTGTCGTCTACGACGGCAAAATATTTTTGATGCTCGCGCATCGAGGTAATCAATATCTCACGCGGTAATTCCAAAAAGAGATCATCAAATTTTCCGCCGGTGGCGATGGGAATTTCCACCAGGTTGGTAACGATATCAAGCAGCTCTTCATCGGCAAGTACCTTGCCGCCCATTGCATGGGCCGCTGCCGCCACCTCTTTGCGGACCATCTCCCTGCGCTCTGCGATATCGACAATGACTTGCGCCTGCCGCATCTTAGACGTATATTCATCCACATCATCTATTTTTATTTTTTGATGCTCCATGAACATATGGCCCCAGGCATACCGGCCGCTCTTGATCTTGTTGTCCAGGGAAAAAGAGATGAGTGATTTGCCCAACAGTGCCAGAACAGATTGAATAGGACGCGCAAAAGAGATGCTCAGTTCGGACCAACGCATGGTTTTTGGAAACGGCGTGGCCAAAATCGTCTCCGGCAATATTGTTTTCAACACCGTTTTGGTAGCCAGGCCCTTATCGGAAATGGTGGCACACAAATAGCGTCCCTTTTCAGTATCGGCCACTTCAAGCTTTTCCAGGGGAACACCGACTTTTTCGGAGAATTTTTGAGCCGGAACAGTCGCCTGGCCGTGTTCGTCGAAGGCAATGCGCTCCGGCGGCCCCAAGACCTTCTCGGTGATGGCCTGTTGGCGGTCGGCCACATCATCCAGGCGAATCGCCAGGCGCCGTGGAGTGCCAAAGGTTTGAACCGCTCCATGGCTGATACGCAATTGAGTCAGTTTCGTCGTGAGATTGGATGCCAGCATATCCAACGCGGGTCGGATGTAGCCGGCCGGTATCTCCTCGGTTCCGATTTCAAGAAGTAAAGGATTCATATACACCTCAATAAATACCCAAGTGGTAAAGTACCGCCATTAAAATTGCTTAGGAAAAAGAACGCTCTATTGCTTGGCCAAAGGAAAGCCCATCTCCTTGCGCTGGTTTAGGTACGCTTCAGCGCTGGCCCTGGCCAGATTTCGAATACGCCCGATATATCCGGTGCGTTCAGTGACGCTGATGGCGCCTCGGGCATCGAGCAAATTAAACGTGTGGGAACATTTCAAACAGTATTCATAGGCAGGCAACACCAAGCCTTCGGTGATGACCCGTCGGGATTCAGCCTCGTATTGGTCAAACAGCGACAACAACATGGAGATATCGGCTTGTTCGAAATTGTAGGTCGATTGTTCGACCTCTTGTTGGTGATGCACGTGACCATATGTCACAGATTCATTCCATTTCAAATCATAGACGTTGTCCACACCCTGCAGATACATGGTAATGCGTTCGAGCCCATAGGTCAGTTCGACACTGATGGGGGACAGTTCGATGCTGCCGGCTTGCTGAAAATAGGTAAACTGGGTAATTTCCATGCCATCGAGCCACACTTCCCACCCCAAGCCGCTGGCTCCCAACGTTGGGGATTCCCAATCATCTTCCACAAAGCGGATGTCATGCTCCAACGGATCGATGCCCAGAACCTTCAGACTGGCAAGGTACATCTGTTGGACCTGTTGGGGTGAAGGCTTTAGAATAACCTGGTACTGGTAGTAATGCTGGAGCCGGTTGGGGTTCTCCCCATAGCGCCCATCGGTGGGGCGCCGGGATGGCTGAACATAGGCAACATTCCAAGGTTCGGGACCCAAGGCTCGCAACAAAGTGGTGGGATGGAACGTTCCGGCGCCCACCTCGGTGTCAATAGGCTGCGTCATTACACAACCCTTGCGGGCCCAAAACTTGTGCAACGCCAAAATCACATCTTGAAAATACATCTTTATTTCCTCATCTTCTCCATGATCAGATTTAAAAGTTCAGAGTTGGTCTATAGCATGCACGCTGTTCGAAAACAATCACAAGAGACCTTTGAAATCGATACCCGTTTTTAGAATCTTGGCCGCTTGGCGATGGGTCAATATCTCGTGCCAGATCGGTCGCAAAAGCTCCAAGTTCGGGGGTTCTCCCAAAGCCCAAATGCACCCGCCGCCACCTGCCCCGGTGAATCTGGCGCCGCACCCCTGGTCCCGGGCCGCAGCCACAAGTTGTTTGCCCAGCGGGTCCAATACGTCGGGGGTCAAGGCGCATCTGATATCCACCTCCTGATTCATCATGTCACGTGCGAGGGAAAAATCACCCGATGCCAATGCGGAGACAAACGTTCGACTGCACCGGGCCATCTTGTGCCAGTGCTCGCGATACTGCCCGGCAATGAACTGCCTGACCCAGGTGGCATTGACATCCTTTGACACATGGGGTGCACCGCAATAGGCGACCAACAGGCGATCCTGGAATTGTTGACAACCCTGTGGTCCCACAACCTCCTGTCGATT
>JASFKE010000479.1:0-4125 GCA_050118795.1 Desulfobacteraceae bacterium
AATTTCCAATGAATGCTAAAGAACGTGTTATGGCGGTCATTAACCATCAGAAACCGGATCGGATGCCCTGTTTCGGGGCCAACTCCACGGTAACCTATGAACAGATGGAGAAGATGGGAGCCTATTGGCCACAAGGTCATGATGTTGGGGAAGTAATGGCCAAACAAGCCCTTGCCGCCTACACCGTTCTTGGCTTCGACGCCGTCAGGGTCCCTTTTTGTCAGACCTTTGAGGCCGTGGCCCTCGGATGTACCCGCAAGCCGGGCAAAGTGAGAGAGATCGAAGGGGTTCCGGGGATCGAACATCCGCCACCTTATAAATTGACCGACACCCCGGAGTTTCCGGATGATTTTCTCTCCCGTGGATACATACCCGAATTGATCAAAGCGGTCGAATTGTTAAAAAAAGATATCGGTGAAGAAGTCCCCATTGTCGCGGGGATCATCGGACCTTTCACCATTGCCGGGTCCCTTCTGGATTCGGTTCCCCTGCTCAAGGCGACCTTTAAATCGCCCGAGAAGATTCGGCCCTTTCTGGATGTGGGCGAAAAGGCGGGGACCATGCTGGCCAAAGCCCTGGTGGATGCAGGGGCCGACATCATTGCTTGTGAGGATATGACCGCCTCACCCGAGCTCATTGCACCGAAAACTTACAAAGAATTCGAGCTGGAATACCAGCGCAAGCAATTTGACGCCATTGAGGTTCCCACCATTTTACATATCTGCGGCAATGTGGACGCTATCGTGGGTTGGATGGGACAGACCGGTGCAACCATCCTGAGCCTGGAACCGAAAGCAAGCGCCAAACTGGCCCGGGATAAATGCGGACCGGATGCGATCTTGATGGGTGGCGTCGATACGGCCACCACCCTTTTTATGAAGGATGTGGATACCGTCAAAGAGGGCTGTGAGGAGTCAATTTCCGATGGCATCCAGATACTGGCCCCCGGTTGTGCAGTGGCCCCCGGAACGCCGACGGAAAATCTGCTGGCCATGGTGGAGGTGGCCAAGGCGCATTAAATCCGAAATTCCCATAGGGTTTTAGTGGCTCATGCCGGAGCCGTTTTCATACCCATTCTAACTATGAGGAGAAGGAGGGAAGAATATGAAAGTATTGGACGATTTTTCGAACATTTTTAAACGTTACGACCTGGATTTGGAAGTCACGGGAGAGGCCAGGGCAGTTTCGAAAGATGCCACCATGCAGGAGATTGCCCAGTATGTCGTCGACGGTGACGATGAGGGAATCCTGCCGGCCGTTAAAAAGGCTCTGGAGACAAAATCCCCCATCGATATCATCAACGACGCCTTGATCGCAGGTATGAACGAAGTGAGCCGTCTTTGGGATGAAGGGGTTTATTTCCTTCCTCAAGTTATCCTCTCCTCGGATGCGATGAATGTCGGCATCGCGGAGTGTGAGGCGAAAATGGGCAAGGCCATGGACAGAAAGTCCACAGTGATCACCCATACGGCCGAGGGGGATATCCATGATATCGGCCAGGTTATCGTCAATGCCCTGCTCAACGCCAACGGCTTCAAAGTTGTCAATCTGGGCGCCGATGTACCGGTTGAGAAGGTTGTTTCAGCATGTAAGGAGCATCGGCCGGTGATGGTCACCGGCACCGCTTTGATGACCACCACCATGACGGCCTTTCCAAAGATCGCCCATCAGCTCAAAGCCGCCGGTTTGAATATTCCGTTTATCTGCGGCGGCGGCGCGGTCTGCGAGGAGTATGTCACCTCTTATGATCTGGGGGTATGGGGCAAAGAGGCCAGCCAGGCGCCTGAAATGGCGGACGACGCCACCGCCGGTGAAAGCTGGGAATCCATGCGCAGCAAGTGGAACGGATAGCAAAAGGAAGAGTAAGGGAATGATCGTTGATATTGTTTTTGGTTTCTTGGGCTCCGGCAAGACCACTTTTATCCTCAGGGCCCTGGAGAGGTGGGGTTCTGAGGAAAAAATCGTGATTCTGGTCAATGAGTTCGGCGAGGTGGGAATCGACGGCGATCTGCTCTCCGGTCAGGGGGCGGACGTGGTTGAGATGCCCAGCGGATGCATCTGCTGTTCGATTCAAAGCGATTTCAGGTCCCAAATGCTCGACATCAGCCGCACTGTCAATCCTGACAGGGTGATTATAGAACCCACCGGTGTCGCCACCATTGGGCAGATCCGTTCAATCTTCCAAGCCCAGCTCTTTGAAGGAACCATCAAAAAAATCAATAGCGTATTGATTGCCGATGCGACCGGTTTCATGAATTTGTATAAAGCCAATCGTCACTTTGTGGAATCCCAAGTGGAACATGCCCATCTGGCGCTTCTGAACAAGTGCGATAAGGTAGATAAAAAAAAGGCCAAGGTAATCCAAGGTGCCATATTGGCGATCAACCCAGAAATAACTGTATTGATGACCGAATTCGGGGCCGTAGACTGGGCCGATTATCAGCTTGCCCTCTCCACAGCGCCTCACTCCAAAGAGAGTCTGCCCAAACAGAATGCGCAATATGCTCAACATCTCCTATCGGAATTTTTGACGGAAACGACCCTTGCCCAAGATTATCATTTTCAAGAAGAAAAAGAGGCCTTGGGATACGAATCTTTTGGCTGTGTCTATGAAGGGACATCCTTTGACCGGAATTCACTGGAAACCTTTTTTCAACAATTGAAGAGCGCCGACGCCAAAGTGGGGAAAATTGTCCGGGCTAAGGGCCTTTTTCAAATCGGTGCTAAAGCGGTGCTTATTGAACTGGCCTCCGGGGAGATAACATTGCAGCCGGTCAGGCAAATTAATCGCAGTAAAGTATCTATTATCGGCGCAGGGCTGAACCGCGATGAGATCAGTACGCTGCTCCAACACTGTGTATCGGGAGAAGCCCATTAAATGATCGTCACCGAATATCAAGAAGACAATAAGCCGGTCATACTCATCATCGATGATGAGTACCGCAGCTTCCGCTCGCTTGTTCAACTGATATCTGCGGACTGGTTTTCGGTGGTCTGGGTGCCGGATGAACACGAGGGGTTGAAAAAGCTCGAAGAGCTGGAAGGAAAGATACAGATCATCATCATCGATTTGAAATCTTCCGGTATGGGGGGGGGCGGCTTCCTGCAGCAGGCAAGGCGGATCGCCCCCCGGGCGGCAGTATTGATCACCGCCCCGCTGGGTCCGTTTTTATACCGGGAGGGAAGTTTTTATGATTTTTCCGGGCCGAGCTTAAAGCAGGATATCAATGGTATTTTACTAACCATCGCCAATGAAATGGGTGTTTCCCGAAACACTGATCAAGACAAGGCGCCTGCCGTTAGATACAGGGAACGGTTTGGGGTTATCATCGGCCGCAGTAGAGGGATCAACGACATTTATCGGTTGATTGAAAAGTTGAAAGATTCCAGCGCAACGGTGCTGATCCAGGGCGAGAGCGGTACCGGCAAAGAGTTGATCGCCCAGACGATCCATCAGACCGGCAGCCGTAAAGCCTTTGGGTTTGTCGCCCTGAACTGCGGAGCCATTCCGGCGAATCTGATAGAGAGCGAACTGTTTGGTCATGAAAAGGGAGCCTTCACCACGGCGATGTACCGTAGAAAAGGCAAGTTTGAAGTCGCCCATGGAGGAACGCTGTTCTTAGATGAAATCGGCGAACTCGACCGGAATCTGCAGGTCAGGCTGTTGAGGGTGCTTCAGGAAAAAGAGTTCCAGCGGGTGGGGGGAAACCGCTCCTATAAAACTGATGTCCGTGTTATTGCCGCCACCAGCCGGGATTTGAAAAAAGCCGTTCAGGCAGGGCATTTTCGGGACGATCTTTTCTACCGCCTGAATGTGGTCCCCATCCATATCCCTGCCCTGAGGCGGAGGCGGGAGGATATTCCACTTCTGCTGGACCATTTTTTCGAAAAAGTCAGCACAGATATGGATCGTCCGGTCCCCTTGCTCACCTCTGAGGCCAAGAAGCTTTTGCTGGGATACCCTTATCATGGCAATGTCCGGGAGCTGATCAACATCGTGGAACGGCTCGTGGTGACATGCCCCGACGGGAAAATTACCTGCCGGGAGCTCCCGGAGGAGGTGCGCCAAGCGTCCATCGAGGCGCAACAAGCGTCCACCAAGCTTTTGAATGAGCTGCCAAACGG
>JASFKE010000480.1:0-4113 GCA_050118795.1 Desulfobacteraceae bacterium
GACAGAAGCAAAGGATATCTGTCGCTCCTTCGGAGCTTGTGGGTGCGGGGTATTGAGCCCCCCGGGTTTACACCCGGGGCTATATTCTTTGCCTCCTTCGGAGGCATAAAAATGAAGGCCGAAAAGCAAAAGTAATACCTTTTTTTGCAGCGCCTTTTTGGTGACTGCGTTATTCTGGTTTGAGAGTGATTTTTTCACAACTCGTTGGAGACCAGCCTTCCCATTTTATCTTGACTATTGTCCGGTATATTTTGGGTGGTTTTCTCATATCTAATCAGGCAGACGCCTTTTGAGGATTGGGCAAACTCAATGCAATTGCAAAAAAGAAAATCGGTAAAAAGGCAATCGAGGCCAATGAAAACCAAATGCCATAAAGATCGGCTATTTTTCCAATTATCGGTGAGGCGCCTCCCCCAATGGCCACAGCGACCCCAAGGGTAACCCCCGATGAGAGCCCGACACGATTGGGAAGATAGCTTTGGCCCAATACAATGGCAGGACTATAGGTCCCATAGAGCATCAACCCCGTGGGAATCAATAACAGCGTTGCTATATAATGCCAAGGATTCAAACCTCGAAAACTGACAGGCCATAGCTAAGGCCATAATGGATACGGGTACGATAAGGACAAGTGTGCCTTTTAAGCCCCATTGAATTAAAGCCCCGGTAACAACAAGGGGGCCGATGGCAAACCCCAAAGTGCCGCCAACGCCAAAAAAGCTCATTGCGGTTCCCTTCTTGGTTCCTGCGGCAAAATTGACCCGCCGTGCCGCCTCCGGGTGATATGCCGCAATGCCGATTCCGCTAATGACAGCCAAGAGCAATATCCAATGATAATTTTTCACTATCCCAGTCAGGGCGAGTCCCATTCCGGCCGCCAACAAACCAGCGGATAACAACCATGGCTTTGAAAAACGGTCCGCTGCATGCCCGAACAACGGCTGAACGATACTTGATGCCATATTGGCGGCGAACACAATGCCGGCAGCGGCTGCATAGGACAGATCATAAGTGGCAATAAAAAAGGGTGATTATTAATAATTGTAAAGGGCTTGCAGTAGTTGGACTGCGACGACGCCCTCACCGCTTTGACGCTGGGCGCCTTTGGCTTTTTCAGCTTTTTCAATTCAATATTTCTATAATTCCTTAAAATTCTATAATAACTGAACTTATAATTTGATTTGTATTCAGTTTTTTCCGTTTTTTCTATTTTTTCTATTGACATCCAATACCCAGTCACATATCTGATAATAGAATGGTTTAAAATCTATGAAAGGGGAGGTTTTCGATGGAAGACACGCTAACGGTCTACAAAGCCAGCCAGATGTGTAATGTCTCCTCCAAATCGATCATCAATTGGATCGAAGCGGGACATATCAAGGCATACAAGACGGTCGGGGGACACCGTCGAATCAAGCAAAAAGATCTGGAGGCCTTCATGCAGCGACAGGGAATTCCCATACCCGACAAAACACCCACCAATGGACGAAAAAAGATCCTGGTGGTCGATGACGACCCCATTATCGTTGAAACCATTGTACAAGCCCTGGAAGAGGACGAGCACGATTACGAAGTCATTTCAGCGGCAGATGGTTTCGAGGCCGGATTGCAGGTCAACCACTTCTCCCCGGATTTGATGATTCTGGACATTATGATGCCCGATATCAAGGGCAACGAGGTGTGTAAAAAAATCAAGTCCAACCCCGATACCAGCAACACCAAAATCATTGTATTATCAGCCTACCTGGATGAGGAAAAGTTCAAGGAGATGAAGTCTCACGGTGCGGATATGTGCTTTTCCAAACCGTTGCCGCTTCCCCAACTCAAAGAAGAGGTGGCGCGGCTGCTGGCGCTTGCGTAGCCCTAAACGTTTCAAGCTTTGAGGATCCATAAATTAGGAGGCAAGTAATGAAACTTAACGAAGCGCTGAATGCCAAAAAATTTATCGTCACTTCAGAGATTCAGGCGCCCATTTTTGAGGCCCAGCCCGAGGATCTGGTCGAGTGTTTGAAGCGCATTCGAGGCCGGGTGGACGGAGTTTCGGTTACCGACGTAGAGCTGCAAGGCGTTGTGGGCGATAGCATCCGCACCTGCGAGCTGCTCCAATTGAATCGTTTCAACTCGATTTACCAGACCACTACGCGGGATAAAAACCGCATTCAGCTCCAGAAAGATCTGACCAGCGCGCATCAGGCCGGTGTGGAGAACCTGCTGGTCTTTACCGAAGACTACCGCATCTCGGGCGACAGCTTGCAAGAGACGATGTTCTTCCACGTAGATTCAGGCAAGCTGGGCTCCGTGCTGGACCATATCCGCGAGGGCCGATCGGTGGATGGTGAAGATTTGGATGCACCGATGGACTTCACCCTGGGCTCGGGGGTTGAATCTTTGTGGGGTCAAAACATTCCCAAAGCCGGCATGCAAGAGATGGAAGCCATGCGTGAAATGGGTACCGGTTATTTTCTAACCACTCCGATATTCGACATCGACCAATTTGAAAAGTTCAGCCGCCAGGTGGGTATCTTCGATGTACCGGTGATCGCCGAAGTCCTGCTGCTCAGAAACCCCGCCATGGCGCGATTCATCAACCGCCACTTCAAATCTGGCCTGGTGCCGGAGTGGGTGGTGGAAAAACTCGACAAGGCCACCGATAAAAAGCGCGCCAGCATCGAGTTGTTTGCCGATCTTGTCAAAGGCCTCAAGCAGCTTTGCCAGGGCGTGCACATCATCACCATGGGAGGTGAAGATAAATTGCAGCCTTACCTGGATGCCGCAGGCCTGCGATAGCGTGCCTTTATAGCAGATGGCAAATGCCATACCGGTACGCTTGGCGCCCTAACGCGGCCGGGCGATATTGTTAAGAATCAAAATGTTTTTGGTTTTCATATCCGAAATTGCGCTCCACTGACAAGATGTATGGACCACACCTGATGCATCGCATCAACGGTGGAGTGGGCAGGCTTCGAATCTTGATCTTTTTAGTGGGATATGCAGGCCGGAAATGTTTTGGATAACCTTTTGGACAAGGAGGAAATTCCAATGACTGTGCCCATTGAACTCGATGAAACAACTCCCGAGTTTAAAGAGACCGTATTGGACAAGGTACCCGAGGCCAACTTCGATCTGTGCCTGACCTGTGGAACCTGCACCGGCGGATGCCCGGGGTCGGAGATGTTCGATATGGACCCGCGCAAATTGGTACGTATGCTGGTGCTGGGAATGGACGATGAGGTTAAAAAAACGCCCTGGGCCTGGGTCTGCACCATGTGCGCGCGCTGTCTCAAGCAGTGCCCCATGTCCATCGACATCCCCAAGCTGGTGTACAACATGCGCTCGAGCTGGCCTCGGGACAAGCGGCCCAAGGGCATTCGCGCCTCCTGCGATCAGCATATCCGAACCGGCAACGCCATGGGCGCGCCCAAAGATGATTTCATCTGGACGGTGGAAGATGTGGCCGAAGAGATCCGTGAGAACCAACCGCTATTCAAGGATCTGCAGGTCACTGTCGACCGCAAGGGCGCCAAAATGGTCCTCAACCAAAACTCCCGCGAACCGGTGACCGAACCCGATGAGCTCAGTCCCCTGTGGAAGGTCCTGCACCTGGTGGGCGCCGACTGGACCTATCCGTCGGTGATGTGGGGGGGCGAAAACTACTGCCTCTTTCTGGCGGATGAAGAGGGCTGGCGCTACATCCTCGAGGAGTTCGTCTACCATATCGACAACAACCTGGGCTCTGAAATGGTGGTCAATACGGAGTGAGGGCACTCCTTCTTTGCAATCCTGGAAGGATTGAAAAAATTCAACATCCCTCACAAGTTTGAGTTCACCAGCATCATCACCCTTTATGCCCAATGGATCCGCGAAGGCAAGCTCAAGGTCAATGGGGACTGGAACAAGGAGCTCGGCATAAAATTCACCTGTCAGGACCCGTGTAACATCGTCCGAAAGACATGGGGCCAAGAGATGGCCGATGATATGCGTTTTGTCATCAAAACCGTCGTGGGTGAAGAGAACTTCATCGACACGGTCCCCTGCGGCACCAACAACTACTGCTGCGGCGGCGGTGGCGGAGCGCTGCAAGCCGGTTACCAGGAACAGCGCCGGGCATTCGGC
>JASFKE010000481.1:0-4107 GCA_050118795.1 Desulfobacteraceae bacterium
CTCACCCTCTACATGATGGCCCAGGGCTTCATCGCCCCCACACTGAATCTGGAGAATATCGATGACCGCTGCGATATGATTCGCCATATCACCCGGCTGGAAGAGAGGCCCATCAACATCGCCGCCATTGAAAATTTTGCTTTCGGCGGGGTCAACACCATGCTCTTTGTGAAAAAATTCGACACGCCATGATAAGATCCAAACCCGCCGCCCGATCTCCAGTTCAATTTTTTGGCCGCTGTTTCCGGCGGCTCAAGGACCTGGCCGTCACCCTGGTCCTGTGGAGCTATTTCACCGCCGGTTTTGTGGTCCTGTTTGCGCCTTTCTACCTGGTGGTCCTGGTAGCTTTCAAAGACCGCAAAAGCGCCTTTCAGCACTTGAACCACCTGTTTTTCAAAGGGTTCTTCAAACTGTGCCGTCTGATCATCCCCCGGCACAAATGGGAGATTCAGTCGCAACTGAGCGCCATTCGATCCTCAATCATCGTGTGCAACCACCTCTCCTACCTGGACTCCATTTTACTGATCTCCCTCTACCCAAAGCATACCACCATTGCCAAAGAGAGGCTGTTTGCCATACCGATTTTTGGAATGGTCGTCAAACATGCCGGGTATATCCCCTCCAGCGGGCGCGGCCGGTACGCCGAACTGCTGCTCAACAGCCTGGAGGCCATCAACGCCAACCTTGAACAGGGCGGCAACATCATCATTTTTCCCGAAGGCACCCGCAGCCGGGATGGCCGGGTTGGGCAGTTGCGCAAAGGGGCATTCAAAATCGCCAAATATTGCAAAGCCCCCATTCAAGTGCTGAAAGTGGGCAACACTGAAAAACTGTTTCCCCCCGGAAAATTTCTATTCAACACTTGCATTGACAACACCATCAGCCTAAAACAGGTGGGCGAACTCACACCGCAAGACGAAAACGGAAAATATGACGCCAAACACCTGATGGCCCAATTCCACGCATTGCTGGATGGGAAATCCCATTCAGAACCCGGATAAAGAGCGGGTTCAACAGAACCTTGCTACAGATCCCTTATGCAAATCAGGGCCTCGGAAGCCAGCAATTGAACTTTTAACTGAATTGTGGAGTTGGGAGAGACGTGCCCATGAAAGTCGTTCTGATTTCCATGCCCGATGTGGCCCCTGTGATCATGCATGAGTCCACCTTTCACATGCCCAACCTGGGGATCGCCAGCATCGGCGCCAACATCGAGCCCGGTCACGAAGTCTATCTCATCGACCTGATCCGAAAACGCTCCAAGGTGCGCAAATACCTCACCCGGACCTTGACGAAAATCAAACCCCACATTGTCGGCCTCTCCGCCATGACCTGGCAGTTCGGCACCTGTCTCAAAATAGTGGGGCTGATTAAAACGTTATTGCCGCACACCAAAATTGCCGTGGGCGGGTATCATGCCACGCTGATGTATCAGGAAATATGTGAATCCGAAGAGAGTGCAGCAATCGATTTCATCGTGCGCGGCGAAGGCGAGATGACGTTCCGGCGCCTGGTCGAAGCCCTGGAGGGCAGGGATCAGTTGAAAGATATTCCATCGCTCACCTACAAAATCAACGGCCGGTTTAAACACAACGAACAGGGCGGACTCCTCGACCTGACCCGGATCAAGCCCCCCATACGGGACAAGCGCCGCCTCACCTGGGGCTACCACATCATGAATCGCAGCGTGGAGGTGATGGAGACCTCCAGGGGGTGCACCCGCTCCTGCAATTTTTGCAGCATCCGCCACATGTACGGCCGATCGTTCAGACCATACCCCACCCAGCGCATCCTATCCGATATCGATGCCATCTACCATGGCAACAAGTGCCGGTGGATATTCATCGTCGACGACAATTTCGTATTGGCGCCCAAGCGGGTCGAGGAGCTGTGCCGCAGGATCATCGCGCGCGGTTACCGGGGGCTGCGGTTTTTCGTCCAGGCCGATTGCCTCACCATAGCCAAAAACGAAGAGATGGTTCGCCTGATGGCCCGGGCGGGATTCAAGTCCATCTTTCTGGGGATTGAAAATGTCTCCGAAAAAAACCTGAAAACCGCCCAAAAAGGCGACATCGTCGATGCCTCCAAAAAAGCCATCGAAATTTGCCATCGACATAACATCATGGTATTGGGCGGCATGATCTTCGGGTTCCCGGAAGATGGAGAGCAGGAGATCATCGACAACTACAAATTTATCAAGTCAACCGGGGCTGACAGCATCTACTGCCAGATCCTGACACCCTATCCCAAAACAGGCATCCGACAACAATTAATGGATGACGGCCTGGTGACCCATCCCTACGACTACCACCGCTACAACGGCATGTGGGCCAACGTGCGCACCCGCCATCTCGATTCCGATACCCTGCAATACCTGGTCTGGTATCACCGCCAAACCGTGATGGGGTGGTGGGAGCCCTCGGAGCGGATCCGCAAACAGGGCCGCTTGTGGACCGGCATCTGGATCTACCTCTTCCGTCCGTTGATGAAAGCCGTGGTGGCCCGCTCCCAAAGAAAGTATGGTTGGAAAGGGCGCTTCGAGCGCGAAATGGCCGGCATGAAAGCCGGCAACCAATTTTCGGATCTGTGATAGCATCAGAATCATTGATATGGTTTTAATACAAAAAGGATTGCCGCCGGATCTGGTAGGGCCGGCATCAGAGCTGGTTTTGTCGGCGCTTTGGGAGAAATTTGTGCCCATACTGGGTGACGACTCCAGAGCCATTGAGGCGGTTGCATCCAGTATTGCCGTCAGCAACTGCTTTTGCGCCCTGAAAAACAGCGCCTTGGTGGGCTTGTTGGCGATGCAGACCCGAAATCAGAATTTTCTGAACTTCCGTTTTGACGACCTTTATACCCGCTATGGGCTTTGGAGAGCGGTGGTGAAAGGGATTGCGCTGCATTTTCTGCAACATAAACCCAGCCATGGTGAACTTTATGTGGAAGGTGTCGCAGTGGTCGATTCTGCCCGGGGCAAAGGTGTGGGGACCCGGCTTTTTGATGCGCTGATGAATTTCGCACGCACTCGAAACTACGAAACCATATCGCTGGAAGTCATTGACACCAATATACAGGCGCTCAAACTGTATGAACGCCTTGGTTTTACCATCCAAAAGCGCACACAACTTTGGCCGGCAAACAAGCTTATCGGTTGGCCCTTTAAGGAATCGATTTTGATGGCGTACGCCCTTTAAATTATCTCCTTGCCAAATTTGATCTTGGACCGGTCGCGTTTGGGTAGGTGTTACCGGCCATCTCTTTGTAGACCAACTTTTTCAGCAGTCTGAACATTTTGAGTTCCTGGGGCTCATCCCGGTAAAAGGTGGCCATGTCGTTTGTGCCGCCGGTAAAAATGCATGGCATAACCGGCGAGCATACGCTTCATTACGGTTGAAACCGGCGTGGCGCCGGTCTTTAGCAGAAGGTTAAAATGATTAGGGATCAGTGCCCATGCCAAACATTGGGTCTGTCCAATGATCGTACCAAGTCGATCAACGAAAAATTGCCGGTCAATATCATTATTGAATATTTTTTTGCGTCCAATTCCTCTGGAGATAATATGGTGTAATGCGCTAGGGGCGTCTATTCTAGATTGTCGTGGCAGGTACAATTACATTTGATCTGTTTCAGGAAACCTCGCCATTGCTGCCTCCTTTCTATCATCAAATATACGCTTGACGTACAGCATACAGCGCTATATATTATCGATAATGATACAAAGCTTCAAATCAAAAAAGACAAAGCAGCTATATGAAGGGAAGAGGATAGCTCAATTTCAAGCTTTTACCAGACAAGCCCAAAAGCGCCTCCGGGTCTTGGATGCCGCAGATACATTAGAAGCACTAAAAATGTTACCGAGCAATGGGCTAAAAACATTGGGGGGCAGTCGGAAAGGACAATACAGCATACGAATCAACAACCTATGGCGTATCTGTTTTGAATGGGGCGAAGCTGGCCCTGAAAATGCTAAAATAATAGATTAACATTAAGGGTTAATGATCATGGCACGAGAACCAATACACCCGGGAGAAATGTTGGCTGACGAATTGACAGAGCTGGGTATTTCAGCCGCAGAACTTGCAAGGCAAATCAAAGTACCCGCAAACA
>JASFKE010000482.1:0-4096 GCA_050118795.1 Desulfobacteraceae bacterium
GTGGTCGATCTGGTATTGCTGCCCGACCGGCTTTCCGATCCGGCCATCGGATTTGTCGATTTGAGCGGATTTTCGGATACCCAAAATCCAGCGCAACAAGTGATCGATCACTATTTCCAGCTCAAACGCGCCATTCCAATGATCGAGCCGGTTTTCACCTTTGTTCATGAGACGGCACAAAGGGATTCTCATGTTTTGAAGCGGATCAGGCATTTGTTAGAAAGCTCATAGACCTATGCCGAACGAATTGGGCTGGTACTGGTTATCATCTGCTCATTTGAAGGGTTGATAAGATGGCGATCCAAAATGGAAAACTATGGTCTGAGAACGGGCGTTTTTTGCAGCTTGCAGGGTTTAATTACTCAGGTGGATTCTATTTGTTGGGTTAACTGCCGCGAAGCGGCTTATTTGAACTATCTATGCAAAAGGAGTCTCTTATGAAATATCTTTCGGTTGTAGTGATGATTCTTTCATTTTTGATTTTGATCGCGTGCAATGATTCGGAAAGCACCAGCACGGCCAATGATTCCAGCGATTCAACCGAGGATTCCAGCGATTCAACTAATGATTCCAGCGATTCAACCGATGATTCCAGTGATTCAACCGATGATTCCAGCGATTCAACCGATGATTCCAGTGATTCAGCCAATGACCCGACGGCGGACCATGTCTCCACACTGCTGACCAATGTGGACAGCACCGCTCCGGCTGAAACGGTAAAAATTTGTTTCATTCACCATAGCACAGGCTCGGCCTGGATCAGTGACTCCTCCGGAGGATTGGGCGCCGCGCTCAACGCCAACAACTATTACGTCACCGAGAGTGACTACGGGTGGGATGCGGAGGCCGGCGACAACCTGGGAAACCGCACCGACACGGAGGATTGGCCGGAGTGGTTCACCAATGCAAAAATGCCCTATGTGTACGCCAACAACGCCCATTATGACTACACCAACACCATCGACGATCCCACGGGAGAAAATGATATCATCATGTTCAAATCCTGCTATCCCAACAGTGAGGTCGGCGATTCCATCGATGATGAAAAACAGCTCTATCTAGATCTGCTGAACTATTTCGAAAACCACCAGGACAAGATGTTTGTGCTCATCGTTCCGCCTCCCGAGATCGTGATCGACAGCGGTCCGCTCACCCGTGAACTGACCAACTGGTTGGTGGATTACGAGAACGGGTGGTTGAGCAGTTACGACTATTTCAATGTGCATGCCTTCGACTACTACAACGTGCTTACCGATCCCAACAATCACCATCGGGTGGAAGGTAACGACGTGGTGCACACCGTTTCCGGCTCGCCGGTGGATGGCGCCGCCCCCAACGAACTCTACTACTATACGGGCACCAACAACCACCCCACCGCCGAAGGACACCAAAAGGCCACGGCCGAATATGTGCCCCTGCTCAACGCTTATTACCATATATGGCAAGACAATACGT
Organism: Desulfobacteraceae bacterium; assembly: GCA_050118795.1. Lineage (GTDB taxonomy): Bacteria > Desulfobacterota > Desulfobacteria > Desulfobacterales > Desulfosarcinaceae > JARRKU01. The sequence goes on from JASFKE010000482.1 coordinate 1,456, forward strand.
AGTATGTAGGAAATTAAAGCAGTGATGAGATGTAACCGTTTTTTGCTCCCAATGATTTTTTATCGCTGCAAAAGCCGGAGGGCTTCAGAGCCAAGATAAAATGAGAAGGCCGATTTCCAACAAGATGTGATAAAACCACTCTTAAATTAGCAACGCAGTCACCGAATAGGTCCTGCAAAAAAAGGAGACAAGCCATGTATGATAGTATCACATTTTGGTGAAGATGGCTCCGGACGCCTGATTTTTCTTCCGGTACAGGGGAGAGATGTCGCGCAGGGTATTGACCACCTTCTGAAGGGACACTAAGAAGTGATCGAGATCTGATTCGGTGTTCTCGATGCCGAAGGTGACAACCAGCGTACCCTGAGCGTCGGCATGGGACCTGCCGATGGAAAGCAGCACGTGGGAGGCGCGCAGAGAGCCGGTGGCACAGGCCGAACGGGTGGCTATTGCGATGCCTTCGTCATCCAGCATGAGCATGACGCTTTCGCCTTCGATGTAGCGTATTGACACCGACACAAGGTTGGGCAGGCTGGCCTCGGCCGGCGTGTTGATGATAATCTCCTCGATGGTCTGAGAAAGACCGGATAGCAGTTTGGCTTTCAGGTTTTCCAGGTGCTCCAGACGCTCGTCCATTTGCCGGCGGGCCAGTTCAGCAGCCACCCCCATCCCTATGATTCCGATCAGGTTTTCGGTACCGGCGCGCTTGCTGTGCTCCTGTACGCCACCGTCCAAGAGGGGCCAGATCATGGTTCCCCGTCGGATATAGAGGCCCCCAACACCCGTGGGACCGTAAAATGTGTTGGCGCCGAAGCTCATCAGATCAATGCCGAGTTTCTGGACATCCATGGGCACCACCCCCACTGAATCCACTGCATCCGTATGCAGCACAATTTTGTGTTCCCTGGTGATCCCGGCGATGGTTTCGATGGGTTGGATGGTGCCGGTTTCATTGTTGCTATGCATAATGGAGACCAAGATCGTCTTGTCGGTGATGGCCTCCTCTACAGCCTGGGGATCGACCCGGCCGTGGGGGTCCACATCCAAGGAGGTGATCTTGAATCCTTGTAAATTCAGCCGTTTCAAGCTGCGGATGACTGCATTGTGTTCAACATTGGAGGTGATGATATGGTTGCCCTTTTTGGCATTGGCCAAAGCCGCCCCTTTGACAGCATGGTTGACCGCTTCGGTGCCCCCCGAGGTGAAGACGACCTCTTTGGGATTAGCGCAGTTGATCAGACCGGCCACCGCTGCACGCGCCCTGTCGAGCCGGGCAGCGGCAAGATCGCCGGCCGAGTGTTGGCTGGAGGGGTTGTGGTAATCGGTGTTGATGGCATCCACCATGGCCGTTTTGACCTCCGGCAGCAATGGATTAGACGAGATGTGGTCGAGATTGATGATTGCCATAACGCCTCCCTTTACATTGATCACATTGGTTAGTGCTCTTCTTCCAGGTTGGATTGGCAGGCCTCGCAGAAGGTTACATCTTCCTGGATCTCCACGTCGCAGTAGGGGCAGTAACATTTACTGCCTTCGGTGTGCCGGTGGACCTCCTTGTGTGTTTCATCGGGACGGGTGATACCGGCTACCCCGTCCTCGTAGTTCTTGATGGCCATCTGAAGTGCATCCGCACCCAGGTTGGAGCAATGCAGCTTGTTCTTGGGCAGCCCTTCGAGGGCTTGGGCCACATCCTTGTTCGTTATGGTCTTGGCCTCGGCAACGGACTTTCCCTTAGCGATCTCGGTAAGCATACTGGAAACAGCGATAGCCGACCCGCACCCGAAGGTCTGGAATTTAATGTCCGCGATGTGGTTTTTCTCGATTTTTAGATAGATGGTCATTATGTCGCCGCACAGCGGATTGCCCACTTCGCCGACACCGTTGGCATCATCGATTACACCAACGTTGCGCGGGTTGCGGAAATGATCCATCACGGTTTTGCTGTAAATCATGGTCAGCTCCTCGCCTGTCAGGTTCGATGTAAACATCCATTTCTAAATGTTAAGCATAGATTTTAAAAATGGAACCACATAGCCGGATTGAACCACAGCCAAAGAACAACTGCCTTATGCCTAAACTACACCCCATCGTTGGAAAAGTCTTTAGGGCGTCAGAGTCAAGGCGGCGAGGGTGCAGCCGTAGTAATCTACTGCAAACCCTTGCCAACGCGGGATCTGGCGCCCTAAAGGCTTTCCCCCTAATCATACTAAGATGGGGGTAAAAAAGATGGCATACAATAGACCCGATCCTCAAGTTCACCACTGGTTTATTCCTATAACGTATCTCCAGCATGCCATTAATTCAATGCTGACAAGTGTTTTTAGCCTTTTTGCCATCTTTTTTATGCAACTATGGGGTTTATGATTATAGACAATATGTTGCTCCCAATTTCATTGACCGCCCCTGCACTATTGATAAAACTTACCGCATCTCCCAGATAGCTGGCACCAAAAATATAGATCGCTTCTAAAATCACTTGCGATGATATCGGAATGTTGTTTAAAAAGTAACTATTCAGCGTAATTTGTGAGAACAGTACTACTCTTACCTCACAAATTCCGGCAACTTGCCGTTGAACAACAGATCCAATGCATGACTTGCCTTGATGCCTTGCTTGCGACAAGTCGACAGATAGCTGCGG
>JASFKE010000483.1:0-4087 GCA_050118795.1 Desulfobacteraceae bacterium
CGCCGGTTCCATGGGGATAAATGTCTCCCGTTACAAAATTATCGTTTTTGTCTACTCGGCGGCCCTTGCATCATTGGCCGGAAGTCTCTACGCACACTATATGAATTTTATCAACCCATCCTCCTTTGATCTGTTTTTCTCCATCAAACTGATTATCATGATTGCCTTAGGGGGGATGCACAGCATATGGGGGGCGGTTATCGGGACCATCCTTATCGTATTTCTCAGCCTGGAGTGGCTCCACTTTTTAGAAGAGTTTGAAATTCTGGTATATGGCGCAATTTTGTTGGTGGTCACCATCTTTTTGCCCAATGGCCTGGTGGGGCTGCCCCAGGTCGTCCAAAAAAAAATCGGGAGATGGTGTGGTGACTCAAAATAAGTCCGGTACCACAGCCTTGTTGGAAGTGACGTCGGTGGTGATGGCCTTTGGTGGTGTAACCGCCCTGATGGATGTGAACATGACGGTCTCCCAAGGCGGCATAAAGGCCGTGATCGGACCCAACGGTGCCGGAAAAACCACCCTGTTTAACATCATTACCGGAATCCAGGCCCCCACCGAAGGGCAGGTAGCGTTTGACGGCCGGGTCATCAACGGTCTCATGCCCCACCAGGTTGCATCCCTGGGCATCTCGCGTACCTTTCAGACAGTGGAGCTGTTCGATAACTTGACGGTTCTGGAGAACGTTATGGTGGGGCGGCATATGCGGTCGCATTCCCAATTTTTGGCTTGCGGATTGAGTCTTCCCTTCATACGGCGGCAGGAGCGGAACTTGCGATCCCGGGCGGTGGAGATACTCGAGTTCATTGGCTTGGGCGCCAAAGGCGATGCCATGGCCGACAGCCTGCCGTTGGGCGAGCGAAAAATACTTGAAATCGGGCGGGCTTTGGCAACTGAGCCACGGCTCCTGTGTCTGGATGAACCGGCCGCCGGACTCAACGAAACCGAGACCGAAACCGCCGCTGCTTTGATCCGGGCGATTAAGGATAAGGGGATCACTGTTCTCCTGGTCGAACATGATATGAATGTTATCATGAACATATCGGACGAGATCATGGTGTTGAATTATGGTCAGAAAATCGCGGAAGGCGCCCCGGCCCAGATCCAATGCAATCCCAAGGTTGTGGAGGCATATTTGGGAGATGACGCGTGTGTGCCGGGGCAGGGCAGTTAGGTATTGGATGCCGATGCCGGTGTAAGCAGTCTGTCCCGGCAGGCTTGGATAGAGGGCAATTTTTTTTACACTGTTCCAAGGTTTCGTTATGCTGCAAATAAAGAATCTGAACGCCGCTTACGGCAAGGTATCCGCCCTTAAGGAGATCTGTCTCAATGTGGACGAAGGCCAAGTGGTCTCCATCATCGGCGCCAACGGCGCCGGCAAGTCGACTCTACTCAAGGCCGTTTCGGGCCTGATAAAGGACAAGAGCGGCCAGATCATCTTCAATGGACAGGATATTATCCATATGCCGGCAGATCGCATCGTGGGGTTGGGGCTGTCTCAGGTGGCCGAAGGGCGACAGTTATTTTCCCATATGACGGTGAAAGACAATATCGATCTAGGTGCTTTTCTTTATCATAAGCGTCGTAATCGCAAGGAGATAGCCGATCGCATCGAGCAGGTCTATACTTTGTTTCCAATTCTGAAGCGAAGGGCCGGCCAGATATCCGGTTCACTGTCCGGTGGGGAGCAGCAGATGCTGGCCATTGCCCGGGCCCTTATGACGCGACCGCGTCTTTTGCTGCTGGATGAACCCTCCATGGGATTGGCGCCACTGATCGTTAAAGAGATTTTTGCAATTGTCGCAGAGCTCAATGCCATGGGCACCACCATCTTGCTGGTGGAGCAAAATGCCAGGGCCGCACTACAGGTGGCCGACTACGCTTATGTGTTGGAGACGGGGTGTGTGGTCCTGGAAGGGCCATCGGGTGTGTTGTTGGATGATGTTAAGGTGCGGGCCGCCTACTTAGGCGCTTCCGAATGCGGTTGAAATTCGGATTGACAGCGGATTCTTTCTGGTTTTTTCTTGACCTGACTGCCGTCGGCTTGAATAATTACGGATGGTCCATTCACCCCCGCGATAAAAGGAGATCACATGCATCGTTATTTCAAGAAAATGGATCCCTTGGGCAAAGCCCTAAGTGCCGGCCAATTGAAAAGCACTGAAGAGAACATCTCCAAACTTCAGGCCGTTGAGGAGGAACTGACCAAAGCGGGCACAAAGGTCAAGAATGTGGGATTCCCCACTGAAAAAATAAATGCCCGCGGCCAGCTTACCGTATATCAACGGCTGAACTATTTGGTCGATGAGGGAACATGGCGTCCTTTGCACACCCTCTACAATCCGGATGAAAATGAAGAGGGTACCACAAACGTCGTAGACGGACTCGGCAAGATATCGGGCAAGTGGGCAGTGATCATCGGGTTTGACAATAAACTGATGGCCGGCGCGTGGCTTCCCGGGCAGTATGAAAACATTCTGCGGGTTACCGACCTGTCCAATCGGCTTCACATTCCGCTGGTTTGGCTGGTCAACTGTTCAGGCGTAAAGCTGCCGGAACAGGAAAAGTTCTATGCCGACCGCAGATGCGGAGGAACCACCTTTTTCAGGCATGCTGAGTTGAACCAGATGGGGATTCCGGTTCTTGCGGCCATTTACGGCACCAATCCGGCCGGCGGCGGGTATCAGGGCATCAGTCCCACCGTGATGTTCGCCCACAAGGACTGCAACATCGCAGTGGGCGGCGGCGGTATTCTCAGCGGCATGTCGCCCAAAGGGTTTTTTGACGAAGAGGGGGCCGAGCAGTTGATTTCCGCGGCCAGGCAATACAGGGCCAAACCCCCCGGCGGTGTGGAGATCCATTACCATGAGACCGGTTTTTTCCGTTACCAATTCGATACCGAGACCGATGTGCTGGACGGGCTCAAAGATTATATGGCCCACATGCCCGCCTACCACCCCAAGTTTTTTCGGGTGAGTGAACCGGCTCAGCCGCGCTTTCCGGCTGAAGATCTCTACCGGTTGATTCCATTCAATCAGAAGCAGATGTACGACTTTGACCAAGTGCTGGCCAGAGTGGTGGACGGCAGCGAGCACATGGAGTTTCGGCCCGATTACGGACCGGAGATCTATACCGGCCTTGTGAAAATTGATGGGTTTGCAGCCGGTGTCATCGGCAACCGGCAAGGTTATCTGGGGCCAGATTACCCCGAGTATGCGGATTACCCCGGTATAGGAGGAAAGCTCTACCGGCAGGGGCTGATCAAGATGAACGAGTTCGTCACCCATTGCGGACGGGACCGTGTGCCTGTTATCTGGTTTCAGGATACCAGTGGCATCGATGTGGGCAACACCGCTGAAAAGGCCGAGTTGCTGGGGTTGGGGCAGTCGTTGATCTATTCCATCCAGCAGACACCGGTTCCGATGCTGCTGGTGGTGTTGCGCAAGGGAACCGCCGCAGCCCATTATGTCATGGGAGGCCCCACGGGAAATCGGCACAACGCATTTACCCTGGGGACCGCCGCCACTGAAATATATGTCATGCACGGCGAAACCGCCGCCGCCGCAAGCTTCTCGCGCAGGCTGGTCAAAGAGAGAGATGCCGGCAGGCCCATAGGTCCGGTGATCGATAAGATGAATGAAATGGTCAAAGGGTATTATGACAACTCACGCCCCATCTATTGTGCCCAAAAGGGATTTGTGGATGAAATCTCCAAATTGACCGATATGCGCCGCTACTTAAAGGCGTTTGTGGGGTGTGCTTATCAGAATCCACGCTCCATCTGCCCGCAGCATCAGATGCTGCTGCCGCGTATCATCAAAGGGTGAGGCGGGTTGAATGGGCGAGGCGATGGATTTGATTAATACCCTATTTTTTGATAGGCGGTGATATACGCTTTAAGATAATGTTTTTGGACTGCATTATCGGTCGTCGCGGTGCTGCAATACCGCTTGCTCCCTCTATCCTTGCTAAAAACATTATCTTAAACCGTATAGATTCAAAATAGATTCAAAATAGATTCAAAAACAACTCGTTTATCAAGAACAATTAATACATTTAAAAGGAGATTCGATGATGGCGACTAGCGAC
>JASFKE010000484.1:0-4083 GCA_050118795.1 Desulfobacteraceae bacterium
CCGCATGAAATTCAGTGGCCGGTGATGATGGCTCATCGGGAGCACTGAGAACATCAGTCAATTGAATGACCTGCTCGTGGTGTTCGCTCTCATCCCGGGGGGCAGGGGCGTCATCGGTGTCGATATCATCCGGTTGAGGCTCCATAGCAAGCCGGGGCTCTTCTTGTGCAATGTCATCGCCATCAAACAAGGTATCTAAATCGGCCATATCCACAGGCTTGTCCGGATCACCGAAAGCGTCCTGCTCTGTTGCAAGCTCGGCATCGATATCCGCTGAAAAATCCACGTCACCATCGATTTCTGATTCAGAGAAGGTTAACGCCTCTTCAATGGGATCAGGCCCGGCGTTGGTAGTTTCTGCATCACCCGACGGATCCGGCGCGATGGGTGATTCTCCGGCATCGGGTGGGCCCGCTGTCTCCTCAGCTTCAGCAAGGCCAAGGCTTTGAGCCTCAGCGGGGTCAACAATATCGGTTAAATCGATAATTTCGTCATCTTCGATATCGGTTAATTCGATGATTTCGTCATTTTGGATATCGGTTAATTCGATGATTTCGTCATCTTCTTGAGGTGTTATGGCGCTTGAAGCCGCCATTTCGGCTGCTTCAACCCTATCTGCGAGTTCAATAATATCATCACCATCCCCTGCATTGTAAGTGTCTGACAATTCATCCTCTTCTTTCAAAGTTTGGTCGGTTTGGTCACCGAAGTTGTCATTATCGTAGCCCGCCATGGCCGCCTCAAGTTCGGCGGCACCTGCCGCCAGTTCATCGTTATCCAGCAGAGCGGGTTCGGCAGGGGGCAGCGGATTTTCATCGGGTGAACTATTTCCATCGAATTGGCTGAGGGCATCATCCACTTGCTGGGGGATATCGCTGAGCTCATCTAAAAGCTGATCTTCGGCTTTGGCTTCAGTTGATTCTATCGGCTGCATCTGAGCTGTTTCAAATGCGGCATCAACTTCATCTTCGACGCTGTCTGCCGTCCCGTTGACCATCGCCCCGGGGCTCTTGTTTTCAGCAGGTTCCGGTGTGTCACTGATATTTTCCTGGATCATCTCTTTGGTGGGTTGGGGTTTGGCCGTATCTTCAGAGCTATCCACCTCTAAGGTGAGATCGATAATCTTATGCTTGGTTTGGTCTGGAGACTCCATATCCTTTGACAGTTCAAGAACACTCTCTTTATCTTCGGATTTGGATTTTTTCCTGGATTGGTTATGGTCTTCCATAAATCCTCCGGGTTTGATATAAAAACGTCAGCCTTTTGAACCGATCGGCATAGCTTTTCTTTTTAAGTTCCTGCTATGGGTTTTAGTGCTGATCATTTTATTCGCTGATAAATCGGTACGGTTCTTTTGTTTGTTTACTGCCATCATCCATTGATTATCCGAAAACATAATCGGCAGGTTGGAAATAAAAATTAAGTTCCAGTCAAGCGAAATGCGACTTTAGGCTACCATATGGGGCAGGGGGTGTCAAGAAATTGCTTCTTAAGCCATTTATTAAATTAGAGATTTAGTTGGTGTAAACTTCTTATCCTGGAATTTAACCATGCGGCGCTTTTATATTCCCGCCAATCGTATGGGAAAAGAGGAAACCATCATAACCGGCAACGATGCCCATCATCTGCGTGACGTCTTGAGACTTCAACCCGATGACAGGGTCGTCGTATTTGACGGCGCCGGCGGCGAGTACCAGGCGCAGGTGGTTTCCGTCGAACGTAAACAGATTAGGGTCGCCATGCTGGAAAAGCTTCGGACAGATACCGATTCAGCACTGCAACTTACCATTGCCCAAGGATATCTAAAAGATAAAAAGATGGATGGATTGGTGCGGCAACTCTCCGAAGTGGGTGTCAGTCGATGGATCCCCTTTTCGTCCAGGCGTTCGATACCGACACCCGATCCAAAACGAATGATGGGCCGGTCACGGCGTTGGCATAAAATATCACTTGAATCCCTCAAACAGTGCGGGCGCAGTCGCGCCATGTCAATAGATCCGGTGGTCTCCTTTGGGGATGCCGTGAAACTGGCCGCAGATTACGATCTGAAAATCATCTTCTGGGAGGAATCCAAGTCGAAAAGCATGCCCATTGGGATTCAGCCCTCTCATCCAGCCAGTGTATTTGTCATGATAGGTCCCGAAGGGGGCTTCGAGGCCCATGAGATCTCACATGCCCAAGAATCAGGTTTCAAAACTGTGGGGTTGGGGCCTCGCATTTTAAGGGCGGAAACGGCTGCTTTGGCGGCTGCCGTGATGATGCAACATACCTTGGGAGATATGGGGCAAGTTTAGATTAAAATTTTCTTGACAACCCACAGGGGGTTTTATAGTTAACTGCTTCGTTTATCGAAAAATCCGGTTTGGGCCGAGGTAGCTCAGTCGGTAGAGCAGGGGACTGAAAATCCCCGTGTCGGCAGTTCGATTCTGTCCCTCGGCACCATTAAATCAGGGGGTTACGGCTTTTGCTGTAGCCCCTGTTTTGGTTTTTGTGTTTTCTGTCCCCCATCGAAAATAAATCGTTTGAAAAAATGCCATATTTCCAGAGCTAACGTACCGTTTTCGATCTTGCCCAATTTTTCATCATCGTCCAAGCTTATAATCCATATATAATTAGGAGCAGATTTTGCGTATGGGGGGCAGGACCAGCTCGATCATCCAGTCCTTGGCCTTGGGAATTTTGGACCTCAGAACCAACCGGTATAGATCGCTTTCGGGGAAGATATACTCGCCGCGCGGATTGATATCCAGAAGCGGTATTTCACTATGTTTGTTTAATTTTGAATACTTACAGTGGTAAAAACCTGCAGTGTATACAGGCCGGCCTCATTTACCACCCATGTCTTTCGCCTTTGACCTGACATGAATAGTAGTAAAGTCAGCTTTGCATCTTCGTCGAGGCGGGCCATTGGTTTGGTGATATTAGGTAATCCAACCCCGTGGCAAACATCGTTGGCAGGCCCCCAGGGTTTGCCGTCGACCATCATCTGAGCTGTGAGCTCCTGCCTGCTATCTCCTAAGCTCTTTGGGAACTCTTGAGCTGCACCTGTACCTTTGAGCTACTTGCGAGCTGACCTCCCGAGCTGCATCCGAGCTGCCGTTGGGGGCTCCGGAGCTGCTGGGAGCTGCGAGCTGTTAATCAGTCGGTTGATGGCGGGCTCGGGGATGATCTGCCTCCCACGGGGCTCAAAACCTAAAGCTACCGAATCGGTAGGTTTGATTAATTTCAAATACTTACAATGGTATCTATCGGACTTTTAATATTATTGGGTCATACAGCTCAGAGCTCCATTGCAGCTCAGCCTTGGACTCCAGCCTGAAATAACCACTTCTAAATTTACTCAAATTCACTTATCGGCTCATGGTTTATTGGACAATGTTAATAAAATTATGGTATTAAGAAGAATATAGTCGGAATTTTTTCATTGGAATGCCAGCTTCTGGATTTATCAACCCATAAATTGGGCTTTTGCTGTATCGTTGTCAATAGTGGCGATTCCACACCTACCGGCCGATCCATGGCCAAATAATTACGCACAACTTTTTCACCTGAGCCAAATTTTAAAAAGTTGGTGGACGCTACGAGCAGTTGACTTCATTTTTAAAGCACTTATCTGGAGTATCCCCGGGTTCATCGTATTCCGAATCGAAATTGGTAAGAATCTCCAGCGACCTTCTAAGAATATGGAGCTGGTATGAAGATTTGTCGATACTGCATTAAAATCGTTGGTGACCAGGCGAGCGTCCGTCAGGGTGATGCGGATGAGCCATTTAATCCACGGAAGGTTAGTCTTTCTCTCAATGACAAGTTGGTTATAAAGGGGCAAGAAACTTCCCTTGGCGAACTTTTGGACGCTCTGATCGATTACAATGAAGATTGGCTCCACACATTCTTTGATGAAAGGGGCCAAATGGACACCGGCATTTATCTGTACCAGCAGCTGTTCGGCAAATATATGGCGGATGCGATGCAAAATAATTGCGATGCCGTGGATTTGCGTATTATTTCCTCGGATGAAAACATCTCCCGCCTGCCCTGGATGCTGCTGGCTGATCAGGGTGTCTTTTTGTCCACAGCCGGCTG
>JASFKE010000485.1:0-4078 GCA_050118795.1 Desulfobacteraceae bacterium
TCGGTGACGCTGATGACCACACCGCTGCTCGTGCCCACATCGGCCAGTGTTGGCGTTCCGGCCAGGGCGCCTGTGGTGGTGTCGAAGCTGGCCCAGGACGGCGGGTTGGCAATGCCATAGGCCGGCGTACCGCAAACGTCGTCCACGGTGGGTGTGAAGCTGTAACTGTTGCCTGCGGCAAGGCTGGTGACGGGTGCGCCGGACAACGTCGGGCCGGGTGCGCAGACAAGGCTGGTGTTGCCATCAAGTGAGACCGTTGTTTGATTAAGAAAAACGCTCTCCAAGCTGATATTTTGTACAAATGTGTATGATGGCGAGGTCACCCAGCCAATCCCGGCGGTTTCAGTCGTGTAGTTTGCGCTGTCTACCGTGAAGGTGATTCGACCCAAGCGGACTTGGGAATCGGTCAACACGGTTCCGGTCGCCCCTGAAGGGATTACCTGAAGCTGTGTCTCACCATCCACGCTGTTGTCCAGGGCCATCTCATCGTAGTAGCTGTTGTCGTGAAAATCGGCGTGTTCAGAGGAGAGAACAGGGTTTGAAAGGACCTGCGTATTGTAGGTAAAGGTCAGGGCAACAGTGCCGACTTCAAAATCATCACCTCCGGAACTGCGGACAAGGTACAGATCCACAGAATATTCGAATTTACCGGTGAATCCGTCATCTTTAAGTTCAATATCCGCCAATTCAAGGGCATGGGCATTTACGGTCATCAGCAACAGCAGTGTGGATAGTGCTAAAATTACTTTTCTCATGGTTTTGCTCCCATTCTATTTCCATAAATATCATTTACACTTCCTGAGCATTATCACTATCAATCAAGAAGCGTGCCCGATCCATAACTGCGGCCTATTATATTTAAGAATCTTAATATTTCAGTATTTTGAAGCACAAGAGAGCCCTTTTGAGCTATTCCCATCCAACCTACTGTCTATGAAGAGTGGGTGATATTTCCCAATTATTTGCCAGCAAATGTGGAAAATGACTACTCACCTATTTATGGATAATTGTGCCATATTATGGCATCATATTAACCATAGCGGTACTTGAAATGTGTTGGCGGACCACGCCGCTCAATGGCCGGTCGCTTCGCCGAGAATCGTCCAAATGCTGATCTTGGGTTTGACACACTATTGGAAATCTTCTATTAGCTAATGCTTACATGCTTAGCATAAGGCATTGTGGATTATTCAAATTTAACTTCAAAGGAGGTTGGTTGGCCATGACAAACCCATCCAATACAGCCATTCCATATCAAATTGAAAAACCGGAAACGGTGGACACAGCATTGCTCGATCCCCTCGACTATGCCTACCAGGGACAAAGGGACATTGTGATTACCATCCACCAGCCGGAGTTTACCTCGGTTTGCCCCATGACAGGGTTGCCCGACTACGGAACCATTACCGTAAAGTACATGCCTGACGGCAAGATTATCGAACTCAAGTCATTGAAGTTCTATCTGCTGCAGTATCGCAATGTGGGCATTTTTTATGAACACCTGGTCAACCGAATCCTGGATGATCTGGTTTCGGCCCTAAATCCCAAGTGGATGGAAGTTCAGGGAAGTTTTACCTCCCGTGGCGGTATTTCTTCTGATGTCTGTGCACATTTCAAATCTGATCCGGTATAAGGAGTTAATCGAACATGCATGGAACCTTGCGTTTAATCACTTTAATACTGATTATCTCATGGGGCATTTGGGGCTGTGGCGGATCACCGAATTTGCTTAAGGAAATTCCAACCACCATCAATACTGTGGAAAGTGCCGGAGGCCATATTAAATTAGTGCCTGTGGTGTTGATTAAGGCCCCGGAAACAGCAGTGGGCCAAAAAATCGGTGAACTCTATTTTGCGGCATTGATAGATGCCATTCGAGATGAAGATGACCAATCAAAACTGATGACCTCCCAGGATAGTGATTTCCCGGCCTTCATGGCGGAGATCGCCAAAGCATCTTCGGTTTCGGTCAATGCCGTAGCGTTATCGGAAAAGGGTCGCAAACAGGGGTATCAGGGTATCGTGACGGCGGCGGTCAATGATATCCGTGCCGAGGCCAAAAAAACAGGCTTTTTATGGCTGCGTAAAACACGCCATTTTATCCACTATACTGTGACCGTGGATCTCTATGACCCATATACCGGTGCCAAGATCATCAACGAAGTGTTCGAGGGTTCCATTAAAATCGGCCAAGAGGATTATGACGCCTACCAAGCAGGTACGGCAACGTCCATAGCGGATCTCAATGATAAAATTGAAGATGTTGCCCAGGAGTTGGGGGAACTTATTGGGGGCGCCCTGAAAGATCATCAATGGAAAGCCTCAGTTCTCAAGATCCGGGCAGATCGTATTGTTATACCGACCGGTCGTCGGGCCGGTCTCAAAGAGGGAGATCGCCTGGCTGTTTTTGAAAGTCGCCGATTGTTGGAGGGCGTTCAGGGCGCATCGTATATTGCGCCGGGCGTTCAAGTTGGGCAGGTCCAGATCACATCGGTAACCGAACGCATGGCTGAAGCCAAAGCATCGGATTCGGGAAATATCAAAGAAGGCGATATTGTGATTCCGATTAAATAGGATTTATTGCACCTTATTTAGGCAACTGTGGGGTGTAGATCCGATCAGCTGGAGGTCAGGTGATCTTCTCGGCATAAGCATGGGTCAGATCCAAGGTCTGCGCCTCGGATTCGAGGTGTCGAATCGATTTACGAAAACTGCTGGCCTCCGGTAACCCTTTTACAAACCAGCCCAATCGGCTGCGCAGAATAAAGCACGCCTTTTTTTCTCCAAGATAATGAACAGATGTCTTGATATAGCGTATCATCATGCTGATGCGATCTTTGGGGCAAATTGTCCGGGCCGGTTTTTCTTCCAATAGGTCGATGATCTGGGCGAACAGCATGGGATTGCCGATGGCGGCCCGTCCCACCATTACGGCATCGCAGCCTGTTTGGGAAAACATGCGTAAAGCGTCATGGGCTGTTAAAATGTCACCATTGCCGATGACGGGGAAATCGACCTCTTTTTTTATTCTGCCGATCAAATTCCAGTCAGCTTGCCCTCCGAAACCCTGGCGAGCCGTTCTCGGATGAACTGTGATGGCATCGACGCCGCACTGCTGGGCGATGTGTGCCATCTCTAGCGCCTGCCGGCCGGAATTATCCCAGCCCGACCGTATTTTTATCGTGAGAGGAACCTTGATGGCTTCGCGCGTGGCTTTGAGCAACGCCTTTGCTTTTTGAGGTTCACGCATCAATGCCGAACCTGAACCGCTTTTGAGAATTTTACGCACCGAGCAACCAAAGTTGATATCCACAATATCGGCTCCGGCGGCTTCGACTTGCTGGGCCGCATCGGCCATGATGGTCGCATCACTGCCGAAAAGTTGCACGGAAAGAGGCTTTTCAATGGGGGTGCTGTCCAAAAGTTGTGCGGTTTTTGCAGATCCATGGACCAATCCATAGGCACTGACCATCTCCGAGCAGACCAAGGCGCATCCCGCCTCCTTTGCCATCAGTCGCAGCGGTAGATTGGTAATGCCCGCCAGCGGGGCAAAAACGGTAGGGTTTTCAAGTTGCATGTTCCCTATTTTCATGTTTGCATATCCATGGCCGGATTGGCATAGCAAAAGAGGCAGTTGTGGCTGCACGGATGGTGTGTGTAACAGCCGATATCCTTGGAGAGGCCGCATCGGCAACCTGACTTGGTGCGTTGGCCATGGTCTCTGGACAGGGATAGGTCCGGGCCATAGAGCGCCTTTAGCTGATCGCTGGGAATGCACGATGAGGCGGTGACCGGCACATCCGTCGGTATCGCGTTCAGCACTTGCTTCTCACAACATAATTTCAGCACCATACCCATGGGCGTTATTTGGTTTGCCAGGCTCGTGATGGTCTCCACCTTACGGGGCATGGGCGGGTCGAAAAGCTTCAAACCGGCACAGCGTTTTAAACGCAACACCACCTTGCGGTAGAGGTCTACGAAGCTGGTGACACAGGTGCGGATGCCCAAATCCGCCGCACGGCGTGCAATGGTTTGGAAGCTGTCCAGATTTGTGCCTTCAGCCCCTGCCGGGGTTTTG
>JASFKE010000486.1:0-4071 GCA_050118795.1 Desulfobacteraceae bacterium
CGCCAGCCTGGACAAAGCCGAGTGTATCAATGCCGATTGGAAAAGCATCGGTTTTGAAGACGGCGTTCGCGGGTACAAAGGCTCTCACATCGGACGCCACCGCGAAGCATGCGCCCGGCACGGGGTGGCGCCTGATCTTGATCTTTACGAAGCCGGCCGCCAGCAGGGTCTAGCGCAGTGGTGCACGCCACACAATGGGTATCGGCTCGGTATCCAGGGAAAACGCTACAACGGTGTATGCCCGACCACCCTGGAGGCTGGGTTTATGGAGGCCCTCGCCCAGGGACGCGCCGTGAATGCCTATGGTAAAGAGGTGAAAAAACAAGAGAGCCGGCTTGAAAAAATGGTTGGGCAACTGGGCGCCGTCGATGAGCAGATCAGTGTCATGGAAGCAGAGCTGGTCAGTGACGACGTGAGCCCGCGGCGCCGAATGAAACTGCTGAACGAGATTCGCCGCCTGGAAGAAGATCAGCGCTATCTGGTCAACGACATCGAGGATATGGAACAGACCTTGGAAGATATGCGAAACAACCTGACAAAGATGCGGATGGAAAACCCCTATTGACCATAGAGGTGTTCTCGCCCGTCAGACGAGAGTTTTTGCCGTAGTTTACACCCTTTTATCTTGACGCCCTAAAGACTTTTGCTACGATGGGCTCTATTTTGAAAGCCGATCGATCTGCAGGGTTTGCCGCTGCACCCGATCTTGCCATTGTCTATCATCTTTCAGGTAATCGTGGGCCAGTTCGTTAAATTGCCTGGCTTGCGATGGCGCCCCTTTGGCCAGCCAGGCTTGGGCCATGTAATAATAACATTGGCCGTTGTTGGAATTCAGACCGATGGCTTGCTCAAACGATCTAATGGCTTTATCCGGTCTTCCTGCATTGAGGTGTTGGATGCCCTGCCGGGTCAACTGCAGTGCCGCGCCCTGCCGGGGCGAGGAAGGCGTCGCGTCTTGGGTCGCAGATTGTAAGGCGCATCCGGACAGCATGATCATCGACAGCATAAATATCGCAAAGCGGGTCAACGTCTCCTCCTTTGCCCTTGGGTGGCGCGTCCGGGCTATCTAAATATATTGGTTATCGAGTTGATGACTTTTTCAAAAAAATTAGATTCCGTCTTTTCATGATGTGACGCGTCAACAGTGTTGTCCTTGAGGAAGTATTCATCATAAGAGTTGGAACACTGAGCCGAACCGCCAGGCCTCTTTTCATCTGCGCAGATGGTTCTTTTGACGATGCCGGTGGGCACTCTGAACTCATTTTCGGAAATATGGTGCGGTATGGTTTGCATCAATTTCACCCAGATGGGAAGCGCAGCACCCGATCCCG
The DNA here is from genome assembly GCA_050118795.1 of Desulfobacteraceae bacterium. Lineage (GTDB taxonomy): Bacteria > Desulfobacterota > Desulfobacteria > Desulfobacterales > Desulfosarcinaceae > JARRKU01. The sequence goes on from JASFKE010000486.1 coordinate 1,332, forward strand.
TAGAGGCTATGGGGTCGCCGTTGTCAAAACCAACCCACACCAATGCGAGGATGTCCGGTGTGTACCCGATGAACCAGGCGTCCCTGTAATTGTTGGTGGTGCCGGTTTTGCCGGCCACAGGCCAATCTATCCCGCTGGCGACAATGTCACGCGCTGTACCATTTTTGACGACGCCCCGCAATAAAGCGTTCATCATGAAGGCTTTTTGCGATGATATTTTGCGCTCAATGGATAGATGCCGCTGCTCTATCAACTTACCGGTTCCGTCCGAAACGGCTTTGAGCGCCAGAGGGTGCGTGGAGATGCCTTCCGCCGCGAAAATACAATAGGCCCGTGCAAGCTCCAAAGGGATCACTTCAAATGCGCCAAGCGCCAGTGATGGGAGCGGTTTGAACGGCGTGGTAAACCCAAATTCGACGGCTGTGTCAATGATGCGATCCAGGCCCACTTTCAGGGCCAGGTCGATGGTGGCCAGGTTGTGCGAGTTTTCGATAGCGCTGCGAACAGTGACAACCTCGTTGGCATTTTGTTGAAAATTCTTGGGTTTCCATTGCTTGCCGTCAACCTGGTACACTCTGGGTTGGTTGGACAGTTTGCTGATGGGAGAGAAGCGCTCCAATCCGGTGACGAACACAAACGGTTTAAAGGCGCTGCCCGCCTGGCGGCGTGCCTGGGTGATGCGGTTGAATTGACTTTCATTATAGTTGCGCCCACCCACCATGGCGAGGATGTGGCCGGTTCTTGGCTGCAAAACCACCACGGCGCCTTGCAGTTTTTGGCCGGGCTCGGACTTTAATAAGGCCGGAGTGCTTCTTTCCAGGCGCTGCAAGCCTTGCTCAAGGGCGTTTTCAGCGGCCATTTGAACATGGGCGTCAAGGGTGGTGTATATACAGAGCCCCAACGTGGCCAAATCTTCAGGTTGATACAACTGCTCAAGCTGTCTCGTCAGATAATCTATAAAATAAGGCGCTTTATTGCCATAGGCCGTATATCCCGCCGGTTCGACGACAACCGCTTTCTCTGTCTGATATCTGTGCGGGGTGATCCAGTTTTTTTTCGCCATGGCCGCCAAAACCAAATTTTTCCGCGTTTGGCAGGCAAGTCGGTTCACATAGGGTGAATAGATGTTCGGCGCTTTAATCAGCCCTGCAATGGCCGCCGCCTCCGATATGGATAAGTGTTTGAGGGGTTTGCCGAAATAGAAGTTGGCGGCTTCGCCGATGCCGTTGATAGCGACAGAACCTTTTTGACCCAAATAGATTTCATTTAAATAGATCTCCAGTATGACCTCTTTGGGATATTTCAGCTCCATGATGATGGCCAACAGCACCTCCTGAAGTTTGCGTTTCAGGTTTCTATCGGGGGTTAGAAAGTAGTTTTTGGCCAATTGCTGGGTGATGGTCGAGCCCCCTTGCCGGATGCGTCCGTGGCGAATGTTGGTCACCATGGCCCGCAGGATCCCGCGCGGATCGACACCCCAATGTTGAAAAAAACGACTGTCTTCGGCTGCCAGTACGGCATGGATCAAATGCTCGGGGACCTGCTGGATCGAAACCAGTTGGCGCCGTTCACGTTCAGGGCCGAAAAAGAGCATGATCTCCTCCGGGTCGATTTCCAAAAGGGGTAAGGAGATGGTATTATCGACGCGCACCATTGAGACGATGGCATTTTTGGAAAAGGTGATGGTTACCGGAAACCCCTCCCTCTTGTTCCAAGGGGTCTGGAGGTCATACAGGAAGATGTGTAATCCGTCGGCTGTGACCTGCATTTGGCCTTTTCTGATCGGACGTTTGGGGCTCTGGCGATACCCAATCCGCTTCAGCTTTTCGATAAACGGTTTGAGATCAAGCCGCTGACCGGGGTAGAGCAACATCGTGTCGGTGAAGACCCTTGACGGTATGCTCCAACGGCGGGATGAAAATCGCTCTGTCACTTTGCCGGAGAGCGTCCAACTGTAAATACCGATACCCACCAGCGCCAAAACCATTATTGCCAAGAATACGAGGATGAATTTTTTGAGTCTCATTGAACGCCCTGTTTTGGGTCCGTCGTAATTTGTTGTAATGGTTTAGAATTTTTCATCTAACTGGAAGTTCACCAAGTCATCCGGATGGACGTGTTCTTCGGATATGGTGCGGCGGCGCATGGAGTGGCCGCTGGTGTGGACCGATTCGGGGTCGCCGGTGACCAGGGGGTGCCATTTGGGAAGATCTTTTCCTTCGGCCACACACCGGTAGGCGCAGGTCCTGGGGAGCCACCGCAGATTTGGAATGTTCTTGGGCTCAAGCCTGAGGCAGTCAGGGACCAGTACGTGGCGAAGCTCGTAGTCGCTGCAGCGGCAGGTTTGGATATCGAGCAGGAAACAGGAGACCGAGGTGTAATAGACTTTACCGGTGGTCGGGTTTTTCAACTTTTGCAGGCAGCAGCGCCCACAGCCGTCACACAGGGATTCCCATTGACTTGGGGTTAGCTCTTCCAGCTTTTTTCCGATCCAAAAGCGTTTCATCACAGCCTCATTTTCAGTTGGTGTATCAAAGCTGGCTGTGGATGACAACGAGCCTTTTTGACATTGGAGCACAAGGACCTACATTATCGATACTGCACGAAAGGAGCAAGATGAATACCATGTTGAAATTTTTCGGGATTATCACGGTCGTCGCTTTAATGGGGGCAGCCGTCTGCACGGCGTCCCCCCTACCGGTGGTGGAGCATGATTTGACGGTTCGCCTCGAGCCGTCCA
>JASFKE010000487.1:0-4061 GCA_050118795.1 Desulfobacteraceae bacterium
GCGACCGACCGCCGATGCCATGGAAGGCCGCATTACGTTGTGATTATCCTCCAATGCGCCAGATGATTTTTGAACGGTTTCATTCAATACCTTCGCAAAATCGCTTCCGTTGTTGGACCTGTCACCGGGCTGAGCCGCTGTGGAAGATATGATGGGCTTTTGCTGTTCATTTGGAATAATTTTCATTCAATAACCTCCTGGATGGTACTGATAGATACCCATAGAACATTCTGCAATATTCATGCACAATAATAAAAAAATCCTCATTTTTTTTAAAAATTTGCAGTTCAACACAGTAGATATCTTAATCTATTGTTTTATTGACACATAATTATCCAGAAAAATCAACACGCTCCGTCACAAATTGCATTTAAACCCAAAATTGCAAAGACCTTCCCTTTATTATTTTTGGGATATGGGTGCCGGCAGCGACAGATCTGCCCGACGGCAGGCAATTCTTACCGATCTCCATCTCCCGGTATCTTGACAGCCGATTGGCGTCGTTTTGCAAAACGCAACCCATCGTTGACAAATCAGGGCTTCTTTTATGCCTTTTAAAAGGGGATATTTGGTTATTTGCATGTGTTTTCAGGATATTAATTAGAATTCAAAACGGCATGAATTTTGTAGGCTATAGATTACAATCTATCAATGGCAATGGCCAAGGAGACAAAATGATCTACCCTGCCGGCAATACCCTCAGCGCTTTAAATGCATTTAAAAAACAACTGAACGTTACCGCAAACAATGTGGCCAATGTGAACACAGATGGTTTTAAGAGTAGCCGGGTTACCTTTTCCGAAGCAGATCGCGGTGGCGTCGTGGCGTCCGCCAACCTGGTAGAGACACCTGGTATTCCAAAAGAGACGATCATCAATGACCGTATCGTGGAAACGGAAACATCCAATGTTGATTTAGCTCAAGAGCTGCCTGAGATGATTTCCGCAAAAAATGGTTACACGTCAAACCTTAAGCCCCTTCAGGCCCAAAACGAAATGCTGGGGGATCTTTTAGACATATTGGGATAGTGAACATCGGTAAGGATAATCACAAGCCGCAACCTAATTGAGCCAAGTGTGGTAATGAGCAGATTGCGCTATTCTCCGGTGGTGTAGACGATTACAGGGCGTAGTTCCAAATGATATGAGCTGTGGGCGGTAGCCGCATTGGTTCCTTCAAGTCCAATTAAGAGTTTATTTTCTCTCTCAGTTTTCCGGAGCACTTGAAAGTGACAACTTTTCGTTTGGATAAGATGAGGTCATTCCCAGTGGCGGGGTTTCTACCTCGCCTTTCGCGTTTATTCTTAATGCAAAATTTTCCAAATCCACTGATCAATACATCTTCGCCGTTTTCCAGTGATGACTTTATGATCTCGATGAGGCCTTCAACAACTTCTGTGCTTTTATTTTTCGGGAACGGCAACTCTTCGTGAATAAGATCGACGATCTGAGCTTTGGTCAAGGTCATAGTCAAACGACTCCTTCATTCAAAGAAAATTAATACTTTAAGCTGTGTCAATCTTTAATTACCCGAACTGTTTTTGTCAAGAAAATAAGTGCGTTACCTAAAAAAAAGCTATGTACCCGCCAAAAAGCGTCAGCGAATGAACGTGATCACCCACCCGAATGAAAATATAACATTTTGTATTAACAACATATTCATAATTCGCAATCTACATTCCCATTAACCCGTAAGCGTGTTGCTCTCTTTTCCCTAAAAATGATCAAACCATTGGAATCCCATGCAATCACATGCTACGGCATTAAAAAAGGGCTACTGTGTCCACAGCAACCCTGTTTTAATTTTGGCTGGTCGGGACAGCAGGATTTGAACCTGCGACCCCAGCGTCCCGAACGCTGTGCTCTACCAGACTGAGCCATGTCCCGACATCGATTTAATGGGCCTCTTTATTCCAAGGCTCGACGAATGTCAATATATTTACGCTCAATTAGAGAATCTGAACCCCCTTGCTGGGCAATTTTGCTAAGCCAGCGGATTATCGACAATGATCGTCTGTTCCCGCCCAGGTCCTACCGAAACAATTTGGGCGGGTACGCCGGTTAGCTCTTCAATCCGCTTCAAATAAGCTTTAACCTGGACGGGCAGGTCTTCAAAGCGCCGTATATTGGAAATGTCATCTTCCCATCCCGGTAAAGTTTCGTATATGGGCTCACAAGCTTCCAGTACTTTTAGGCTGGCTGGAAAGGCCTCCATTCGCCGCCCCTTATACTGATAGGCTGTGCAAATATTAAGTTCTTTGAGACCACCCAGGACGTCCAATTTGGTAATAGCCATCCCGGTTAATCCATTGAGACGCACGGCATTATTTAATATTACCGTGTCAAGCCAGCCACAACGGCGACGACGGCCGGTTGTTGCGCCGAACTCAGCACCCTTTTCTTGGATAAAAGCACCAATATCGTCAACCAATTCAGTGGTAAAGGGGCCTGCCCCCACACGGGTGGTATATGCCTTCACAATCCCCATGACGTTATCGATGCACTTGGGGCCCACACCGGCACCGCAACACGCATTTCCGGAAACCGTATTGGAAGAGGTCACAAAGGGATAGGTTCCATGGTCAATATCCAAATGTGTTCCCTGGGCGCCTTCGAACAACACCTGTCTCTTTTCCTCCATTGCCTGGTTCAGTATTACAGAGACATTGCAGACATAAGGCGCCAACCTCTCAGCATATTTTGAATATTGGGCGAAAATGGCCTCCATATCCACAGCAACGCCGCCAAGGAACTTTTCAATGTAAAAATTCTTTTCAGGCAAGATGGTGCCCAGTTTTTCGCGAAACACAACCGGGTCGATCAAATCGACCATCCGAATACCCCGCCGCGTGGATTTATCCTCATACGAAGGGCCGATTCCGCGCCCCGTGGTACCAATTTTATCTTTCCCCTTTAATTTTTCACGCCCCTTATCGATTTGTTTATGATAGGGCATAATGACTTGGGCACGCTCGCTCAACACCAATTTGTCCGGTGAACAATCCACCCCTTTTTCTGTTAGGTAATCAATTTCCTCCAACAGCACCGCCGGATCGATCACCAAGCCATTGCCGATGACACAGGTTTTACCCTGCAAGATACCCGATGGAACAAGGTGGCTGATAATCTGTTCACCACCGACCACCATCGTATGCCCCGCATTGTTTCCACCTTGGAAACGAACGACAAGACCTGCATATTCAGCTAATAGATCGACAATTTTGCCTTTTCCTTCGTCCCCCCATTGAGTCCCGACAATAACGAGATTGGACACGTCTTACTCCTTTAATGATATGATTTTAGTGTTGCGCAGTCTATAGCGGACATTCCACAGAAAACCGGGTTATCTTTTTCGCACAAAAAAATCGCGAATCAGTTGGCGACACTGATCCGCACAAATGCCAGCTACGATCTCAGGCTGATGGTTGAAACGTGGGTCTTTGGAAAAATTGTAGAGCGACCCCACAGCCCCCCATTTGGGATCCGGCGCCCCAAAAACCACCCTTGCAACTCTGGCATGAAGCACCATTCCCATGCACATGACACAGGGCTCGACGGTAACATATAAAGTGGTTCCTAACAATCTGTAATTTTGGATTTGGTTGGCCGCGCGCCTCAATGCGAGCACCTCTGCGTGGGCAGAAGGATCGCAACGGGAAATCGTTTCATTGTGGGCCCGCGCAATCAACGATCCATCGCCACCCACTACCAAAGCACCGATGGGTACCTCGTCAATGGCCTCGCCGGCCAGCGCCTCTTCCAAGGCCAGTTGCATGTATTGGTGATGATCAAGCATCTTACAGATAATATTTATGTTAAATTAATGAACTTTAATCCATTTCAAATGTTGACAACCCGCCCTCTATATCCTATGAAGCATCCCACTTTCAAATTGTTTTGTTTCGCGCCCGTAGCTCAGCTGGATAGAGTGCCGGACTACGAATCCGTAGGTCGCAGGTTCGAATCCTGCCGGGCGCGCCATAAAATCAAGGGTTTAGGAAAATTCCTAGGCCCTTTTTTCTTGTCATGATTTGAAGACCCCAAAAACGGCCTACCTACATA
>JASFKE010000488.1:0-4058 GCA_050118795.1 Desulfobacteraceae bacterium
GGACAATGACCGGGGTTTCGCTGCCGCTACTCGCCCCCAGGAAGGTCAGCTCATCGTTCGGCATATAGATACACAATTATGCCAATCGCACAGGAAAATAGTCTTAAAAATTAAAAATCAGATTGATGGCTATTATTGCATAGACCTATGGTTTCCTGAACCACATACAGCGGACGATTCTTTACTTCCTTGAAGATCCGGCCGATGTATTCGCCCAGCAACCCAAGAAAGAAGAGCTGTATCCCTCCCAGGAACAGCATCGTTACCATAATCGATGCGTAACCCGGCACATCAACACCGAATACTATTGTTTTTGTCACAATAAAGAGCGCATAGAGAAAGGAAAACAGAGATATCAAAAACCCGAGATAGATCCCTGCGCGAATTGGGAGGGTGCTGAAGGAGGTTAAGCCGGAAAGCGCAAAATTCCACAGTTGCCAGAAATTGAATTTCGAATAGCCTTCTACGCGAGTCGGTCGCTCATATTCAACGAAAGTGTTGTTGTACCCGGGCCAGCAATACAATCCTTTCATGAACCGGTCCTTTTCCGGTAATTTTCGTAAGATGTCTACGACTTTCCGGTCCATCAGCCTGTAATCACCGACATTGTGTGGTATCCCGGTATCGCTCATTTTATTAAAGATTGAGTAAAACCAGAGCGCTGTATTTCGTTTTAAAATGCCATCTTCGTCTCGTGATGTTCTTTTTGCGAATACAACATCGTAACCTTCACGCCATTTCGCCAGCATATCGAGAATCACTTCGGGCGGGTCTTGAAGATCGGCATCGATGGGAACAACCGCGTCCCCGTTGGCGAAATCCAATGCCGCGGTCATTGCGGGTTCTTTACCAAAATTCCGGGAAAATGATATCACTTTAATATTAGGTTCTTTAGCAGCATATTTTCGCAGAAGGTCGAGGGTGGCGTCTGTGGAGCCGTCATCGACACAGATGAATTCATAGTCGATACCTGCGTTTGACAGCGCTTTGTTTGTGCGCTTAAAAAAAAGTGGAATAACGCTCTCTTCATTATACATCGGCACTAACAGCGATAATAACTTGCCATCGAGACTCATAAGTTGAATTGACCCTTGCGCGGATTCCGGCATGTCAGGGCGTTTTTCAGACACATGGATCGTGCGACTGTTTTTACTTGCATTGCTCATTGTGGTGCTCACTTGTCCGGGTGCGAATCAATTGATGTTTTGACCCAAATTCCAGTATGCCGTTTTCGGGATTGATTGTATTCATGCCACACATATGCTCTGTTTATTTGATTATCGATTTTCTTGAAGTTGGCATCGTTGTCTTTCGGGCTGAAAACGATATAGTCTACATTATTGCTCTCCAGCCATCCCAGGGTATTGTCCATCTCACCTTTGTAGAAGGTGTCGATCTCACTTTTCAGAATCCATATGCGGGGAATCTTGCCGTGCCAGGTGTGAAGATGGGAAGGCCAGCCCAACAGCACGGGTTTGTCGTTGAAAATGCTGTACATACTGGTATTGCAGTAAGCGTTTTTTGATATACTTTCGAGCACTACGCCCTTTGGCGCCTCTTTCATAAACTCAAACATCATGCGATTTGTCGCATTTTCCGTGTACCAGTTGTGTCCCGCCAACTTGCCCTGGGAATACCTGCCGGAGTAGTACCAATATCTTGCCAGATCCAAGGCTGAAATGTTGATCGTTATAAAAAGCGCCACAGTGGCCCAGCGAATCCATTTTTTCGAAGAGCCTAAACACAGTGTGCCGTGTGTCACAACAACGCCGGTCTGAATCCATCCCCACCATTTCATGACAGAGTTGGTGCGTTCGTATTTCGCGGCCGTAAGGTCGTCGATATAGAAAAATTCCGTAATCAACAATAGCGCCAGCCAGGTTACAGAGAGTGTAAGGCTCAGGCGCCGGTACTTTTTATCGAAAAGTCCGAACCCCAGCAGCAGCAACACATGCCAATGCATGCCTATGAATCGAGACACAGGTGTGTGCAGATCGCCAGTGACAAATTTGATTGGCGTCGCCAGTGAATTGGCGGCAAATCCTGCCAGGAAAGGGTATATCAATAATGTCCCCGCAAGCCCTGCCCCAATTAAGACCGGCCAGTCTACAGGCATCCGGTATAAAACTCTAAATGCCAGCCAACCGCTGATCAATAATACAATGAGAGGAAATGTCCAGGTATTGGTGATCAACATCATCGGCACGCATGCGGCAAGCAATCCCTGGCTGAGACGTGGTTGCCGACCGTTTTCGAAGTGGATGATGAGCGCAACAGCCAGTAACAGTAAAAAAAATCCTCCCATCGTCGGGTGATAATCACCTAGGAAAAACTGATAACCAAAGTTTTCAGAGGGAAGGACCAATGGCTTCTTGCTCTCTTTGTTATTGTTTTTAGCTGAGACACCTTTGGTCGTCGATTTTTCCGGCCGGCTCTCTTTTTGAAAACGCGGGTCCATATCCCTGCCAATAAAGCGAACACTGGAGATGATATTTTGCCGCGAGTATTCTCCCATAGCGTGTTTGTACTGAACCCATTTGGATTTATCTTCTGTCTCCGGTCTGTTAGGTGCGTCGAGTGTCAAGTGCAATATGGGAGAAAAACCTGTTCCCCCAAAGGCCAGGGTGGCTACCAACAAAATACGCAGGCTTTTTTTCTTAATGTAGTGACCGCTGGCAGACCAGGCCAATGTCAGCGGCAGTGCGGCGATTAGCGCAAAGGATAGATTGTAGCATGTGCCGATTTCCAAATTGAATACACGCCCGAGCAGAGCGGCCGCATAGTGTTGAAATGCATAGTAGTAGTCAAATAGATGTGGGGGATTCCAGTTGTCGAGCGGCGGTAAAGCATCGCCGGGATAATAGTTGCTGATAAAAAAAAGGTCTGTGATCTTTTCAGACGAAGGTGATATTGCCGGAAAGGAGTAACGCCAGAAAAAGCCATATAAGAACGCCAGCACAAATACCCGTTCGGATTTCCAGAATTCACCCGCCGGAGCATTTTTGTGGTGTTTATAAACCATCCAGCCACCGAATATAACCGCTATCGGCAATACCCAGTAGAGTTTTCCCAAGCCGATAAAATGCTCGACAAAAAACAGTAACAGCGCCACAAGCAGCAGCCCGATGGAACGCGCTATGGCGATGTCCGACAGATAGCGATGACTTGTTACGGTAACACCGGCAATACTGATCCAGATAAACAGCAAAGTAGACGCAAGATATATCAAATACATTTCTCTATCCGATTAAATATTTTTTTGTTGGCTGCTACATCGGTGGCTTGCGGATTGAACAAACAGGCCCTATAAAAAAAATTTCAAACGGGAAATGTTATATAGCGCATAGCCGGTAACGCCTACGTAATAGGCGAAGATCAGCGCTGTATATTTTTCCTCGATAGGTGGGCGTAATGCAATAAAAAGACATAGGCTAACCAGGTAGTAACGCTGCTCGATCAGTGGCAAAGGCACAGTTGACAGCAGCGTTAGCGGCAACAATAAAAGTAATGGGATCCGATTTTTGCTGACAAGACCCGCCGCATAATAGCTCAGGGCCATCCATACCATCGCGAAATAGCTCACTATACGCAACCAATAAATGTCACATGAATAGTAAAGGAACAGATTGTGGAGATAAAAAGAGAGCTTTTTCGTGTTGTATTTGTGGGGATGCTCGTAAGTCGCATTGTAGACAAAAAACAGTCCGACTATTAACAGTATTAACCACTTGTTGGAAACAAGCAGATCTTTTACATCGCCCATTCGGGCAATGTTATATGGCAGGAACAGAAAGAAACTCACCAAAAGGAAGAAGTAAAAGTTCGATAGATTGAGGCTGACATGATGTTGTTCGGCATCTCCAACGGCAATGCCTCCATTCCAGATAACAAATCCGCCGAAGGCCAGCACAATAATGGTGAAGGGCCACACTTTTTGAAGGTAGGATATCAAAAAGGATTTTGTCATTGCCGGCTTTTCCACATCCATTAAGATGAGCAGGCAGCAATATCCCACCCAGGTCATGTTCGGTTGACGAATAAGGACCGCGCCGAATCCA
>JASFKE010000489.1:0-4053 GCA_050118795.1 Desulfobacteraceae bacterium
CAATATCTGGATTTTTTTGAATCACTCGCCCAGTTGTGGGACGCCAAAGGCGCTGACTATGCCCTGTTTGGAGGATTCTCCGTGGGGCCCTTCAGGGTCCCCTTGCAAGCCCACGGCAGTTTTGAGCTGCCGAAAATGCCCAAAATCTCCATGGAGGCCATCCAGATTGAAGAGCTATCATTGGATGGGGCCAGATTGAACTGCCGGCTTAAGATGGATAATCCCAACGCCTTTGACTTGCTTTTCAAACGGCTTGAATACAATTTGAATATCGGCGGCATCTCGCTTGCCCGTGCCAGTGCTTCGGTGCCGGGCCCCATTAAAAGCCGGCGCTCGTCCATGGTGAATTTTGGTATTGATCTCTCCTTTGCCCAGCTCGGACTGTCCGTATATCAGCTTTTCAAGCAGAGCGAGGCAGATTTCAGCCTGAGCGGCGGCATGGTCCTCGCCCCCCCAAGCGGCAAAGAGCAACGGGTGCCTTTTAGATTGAATGGGAAAGTGCCCTTTAAACGTTAGCGTTGACTATAGCGTAAAATCAACGACAAAAATCCTTATACCTATAACACCCAAATAGAAAAAAAAAGTAAGGGGATCACCTTATGATCATCGTTATCGGAGAAATTCTCATCGACCGCTTTCCCGAATATGAGCGTATCGGCGGTGCGCCATTCAACTTTGCATTTCATCTTAAAAATATGGGATGGCCGGTACGGTTTATCACCCGCATCGGGGACGATGCCGACGGCTTAAAAGCGCGCCGTTTGATAGAAGAAAACGGTTTTAGCACCGAAGATGTTCAGATTGATCAAACCCACGATACGGGTCGCGTGGAGGTGACCCTGGACGGTAAAGGGATTCCTAACTTTGAGATTAGAAAAAATGTGGCCTACGATCACATCGACCTTTCATCGGTGCTCACCGGCAGGGGGATCGATGCGCAAATGATTTACTTCGGCTCCTTGATCCAGCGCACCCGATACGGCTTTAATCAGGTTCAAGAGCTCTTAAAACAATGCCGGCCTGCCACGACACGCTTTTGTGATATCAACTTTCGCGCACCGCACATCAATGCCGAGGCAATTGAACCCTCTTTGAACCATGCCGACATTTTAAAACTAAATGATGAAGAACTCGAGACCATCAGTAGAACGTGCAACGGTCCGGAGCAACAGACCGATGCAATCGATTGGTTGATGCAAAACCATAACATCTCGATGATCGCGCTGACCCACGGCGCTGATGGCAGCACCGCCTTTACCAAAGCTCAAACCACCTGCGGCCCCTTGCCAAAAGGTGCGGATATTAAAGATACGGTGGGGGCCGGGGATGCATTCGCCGCTGTTCTGGCCGCCGGTGCGCTGGTGGAGCTGCCCATGGATCGAACCCTTGAGCTGGCCACTGGTTTTGCAACGCATATGTGTGGTTTGCCGGGCGCCATCCCAAAAAACAAAGAGGTGTATGCCTCCATGGAAAAAGAATTTGAAAGGATACGCAATGTCCAATAGCAAGCTCTATATTCAAATGTTCAGTCTACATGGGTTGCTGCGTGCGGAAAATTTGGAGTTGGGCCGCGATGCGGATACCGGCGGGCAGATCAAGTATGTGCTTGAACTGGCCCGGCAGTTGAGCTCTCACGACGATGTCGGGCGGTTGGATCTGTTTACCCGCCTGGTGGCGGACAAACAGGTATCGTCCGATTACGCCAAACCGTTGGAGATCGTTAACGACAAACTTCGTATCGTGAGAATTCAGTGCGGGGGCCGAAAATATATGCGCAAAGAGCTCCTATGGCCCCACCTGGCCGAATATACGGACAAAACCATCAAGTTCAACAAAAGGGAGAATCTGATCCCCGATATCGTACACGGGCACTATCCCGACGCCGGATATGTGGCCGCCCAGCTTTCCAGTATTTTCGGCCTGCCGTTTATCTACACGGGCCACTCCTTGGGGCGGTCCAAATTAAAAAAACTGCTCAAAGACGGTATGGGCCAGGCCGAGATCAATAGAAAATTTAAAATCGACCAGCGCATCGAAACCGAAGAGGAGATCCTGGCCAGCGCCGATTTGGTCATTACCAGCACACGCCATGAAATCGATGAGCAGTACAGCTTGTACCGAAATCACAATGCACCGAAATTTGAAGTCGTTCCCCCGGGCATCGACATCGACAAATTCTACCCCTTCTACTATGATATGCTGGAAGAGAGTGAAAAGCCGGAAGATGCCAAGTATGCCCAGGCCTCCATGCTCCAAAGGCTCAACCGGTTCTTCTCCCACCCCGACAAACCCATGATTCTGGCCCTGTGCCGTCCGGACAAACGCAAAAACATCTCCGGGCTTATCCGCGCCTTTGGAGAAGATCTATCACTGCAGGCCATGGCCAATCTGGCCATTTTTGCCGGCATTCGAAAAGATATCGACACCATGGAAGACAACGAGCGTGAAGTGCTTACCCGCATGCTGCTGCTCATGGATAAATTCGATCTTTACGGCAAGCTGGCCATACCCAAAAAACACGATTTTGAGCTTGAGGTGCCGGCGCTTTACCGTATCGCTGCCGAAAAAAAAGGGGTCTTTATCAACCCGGCCCTGACCGAACCCTTTGGCCTGACCTTGCTGGAGGCGTCGGCCACCGGACTGCCCATTGTAGCCACAAATGACGGCGGACCCAACGATATTGTTCAAAATTGCGACAACGGGATATTGGTGGACCCCACCCAACCGGAAGCCATCTCAAAGGCGCTACGCGAAATTATTACCGACAACGGCTTGTGGGAAACCTACTCCAAAAACGGCATCATGAACGTCCAAAAACACTATACATGGAAAAGCCATGCCCATATCTATACGCAGAAAGTGAAAAAGATCGTGTCATCCATCAAAGCATCGGATATGGATACGGCCAAACCCAAAGATGCCATTGGCCGGCGCCTGCTCAAACTCAACTATTTCCTCATCACGGACATCGACAATACCCTTATCGGCGAAGATAATTCACAGCTGGAAAATCTAATAAAGATCATTAAAGAGAACCGTGAAAACATCGGTTTCGGCGTGGCCACGGGCCGCACCAGCGAGTCGGCCAGGCAGATTCTCAAGCAGTATGATATTCCCACCCCCGATGTTCTCATCAGCTCCGTGGGAAGTGCCATATTTTATGGATCTGAAACGACCCCCGGCAAGGGGTGGCCCGCACATATCGCCTACAAATGGCAAAGAAACAAAATCGAGCAATTGCTGGGCCAGTTCCCTTTTCTGACCCTGCAGGAGGAAGCGGCTCAACGCAAATTCAAAATCAGCTACTACATGAGTCCTGGAAAGGATCGGCTATCCCAAATACACAACTGCCTGTTGACCCACAAGTGCCGCTACACCCTGATATATTCCCACGATGAATTTCTCGATATTCTGCCGTTCAGAGCCTCAAAAGGCAAAGCGATCCGGTATCTGAGCTATAAATGGGAAATACCCCTAAAGAATTTCGTGGTTTGTGGCGATTCAGGTAATGATGCAGAGATGCTGCGCGGTGAACCGCGTGCCGTTGTGGTGGGCAATTACAGTCATGAACTGGGAAGTCTCAAAGGCAGCCGCAACGTTTACTTTGCCAAAAGCCACTGTGCCGGCGGCATCACCGAGGGCCTGAAGCGATATCACTTTATTGAAGCCAGCAAAGGTAACTAATCCATGGGAATTCAAAACAAAATCAACCTGATCACTTATCCGGACAGCATGGGAAGCAACCTGTTGGAGCTCCACTATGCTTTGCGTCGTTACTTTTCCAATGCTGTGGGGGGCGTTCACCTTCTGCCTTTTTACCCCTCATCAGCCGACCGCGGATTTTCTCCATTGACCTACGATGAGGTTGATCCAGCCTTCGGCACTTGGGAGGACATCGAAATGATCGGCAGAGATTTTGATTTGACTTACGACTTCATGGTGAACCATATCTCCAGACAGTCGGTCTTTTTCCAAGACTATATCGACAAGGGCGTGGAGTCGGAATATGCGGATATGTTTTTGTCCTTTAACAAACTCAGCCCCGACGGGGAG
>JASFKE010000490.1:0-4051 GCA_050118795.1 Desulfobacteraceae bacterium
GGGGCTGATTGCTGACATACTCGCCGGGTGATACATAGCGCTCCACCACCACTCCCGAAATGGGGCTTTTGATCGATCGCCTCTCCAGGGCCGCCAATGCTTTTTGTCGCTCCTTTTTGGCCAGTGTTCGATTTTCGCGGGCCTTTTTGAGGCGATAGGCGGTCAGTATGGCCTCGGTGGCCGCCTTGTCCTTTTCATAGGGCGAAATGACCGACAGTTGCTCGACCCTGTGGTGAACCCGTTTGGCGAATGCCAACTGGGCCTGCTGCAGGTCGATCTCCCCATCGAATGTCGCCATGGTGCGGGCTTTATCTAACACCGCGCGCTCCACCGACGATTCCAGCTCCACCAGGACTTGTCCCGCTTGGAGCACGCTGCTGCGATCAACCAATACCTTGGCGACGATACCTTCTGCCGGTGCGCCGATCTCGACCACCGCGTTAGGCTCGATAAGGCCGTCATACTCCACCGTCTCAGCCCATACGGGCTCTGGCGCCCACTGGATCAAGGCGGTCAGGGTCAGGACAAAAAGGGTGGTTTTTTTTAGAATGGGCACCATCTTAATTTCTCTCTCCATCGTTTTCATGAAAACCTTTGATGATGCCGGGCTTCCAATGTTCGATGTTCTTTTTTTCTAAGTTTCAGATAAGTTCTCCGCGTGCCATATCACTCCATATTCCCGCTAAATGCCAGCAGCCGGCCGGTTTGATGGTCATGCTGCAGCAGGGCCCGGCGCGCCATGCGGTGCCGCCGTTCGATTTTCCGTTGGGCGCGCCTGATGATGCACAGACCCGGTTTTAGCGGTATCCGGCCCCCTTTGCCCGCCAGGCGGCGCATGAAGGCGACCAGCGCCGGTGGACAGTACAGCCGCACCAGTTCATCTTCCAGCGAAAGCAGCACCTGATAGCTGCCGGGGTCTCCCTGGCGGGCACAGCGTCCGAAAAGCTGCCGGTCGATCCGCCTGGCCTCGTTGCGGCAGGTGGCGATGACATGCAGGCCGCCCAGTTCGGCAACCCCATCGGCCAGGGGGATATCGGTTCCCCGGCCCGCCATATTGGTCGCCACGGTAACGTGTCCCTTCTGGCCGGCGGCAGCGACAATCTCAGCCTCGGCTTCATCCTGGCGGGCATTCAATACCCGGTGGACGATACCCGCCGCCGTCAAGTGGCGGCTGAGCGACTCGGATTCAACCACCGATCCGGTGCCGATCAGCACCGGCTGACCTGTGGCCTGCAAGCGCCTCACTGATGTGGTCAATGCGCCCAACTTCCCCCGTGCGCCTGTATAAATGCGGGTGGGCAGTTCCCGGCGCCGGCTGGGGCGATGGGGGGCAATCCGCTGGACCCGCAATCCGTATACCGACCAGAGCTCGGGCCCCACCTCGCGGGCCGTGCCGGTCATCCCGCCCAGGCGCACATATCGACGGAAGAAACGCTGATAGGTCAAACGGCCCAACTGTTCGCGGGCATCGGTGAGGGGGCAGCCCTCCTTGGCCTCGACCAGCTGGTGCAGGCCGCGCTCCCAGGAGCGATCGGGCATGGTCCGCCCGGTGCCGGCATCGATAATCAACACCTTATGGTCGGCCACCAGATAGTCGCGGTCCTTGTGCAGCAGATGCAGGGCGTGCAGGGCTTTGACAACCAACTCCTCCCGCCGCCGGGTATTTTGCCAAAGGTTTCCGGCGGTCCGTCGGCATTTTGCCAGCCGTTGCTGCCCGGACAGATTGAGCTGAACGCTATGCCCCGTCGGATCGATTACGAAATCACGGCCCTTTTTCAACCCTTGGGCCAGCTTTAATGCCTGCCGATAGATCGCATGTTCCGCCGAACTGTCGATCTTGCGGGTCAGGATCAGCGGTGTGCGCGCTTCGTCGATCAGGACGCTATCGGCTTCGTCGATGATGGCAAAACAGAGCCCGCGCAATAGAAACCGCTCCCGGCGGCAATGGTCGCCATAAGCCGATTCCAGTCCAAGGCGCAGATGGTTGCGGTCGTTGCCCAGCAGCAACCGGTCGCGCAGATAGTCGAAGGCGACCTGTTTGTTGGTGCAGTAGGTAATGTCGCAGGCATACCCGGCGCGGCACTCTTGCTGGGTCATCCCCTGGGCCACATGGCCCACCGACAGCCCCAGCGCCCGGTAAAGCGGCCCCATGGCGGCTGCATCTCGCTTGACCAGGTACTCGTTGACGGTCAGGACATGCACCGGGATGCCGGCCAGGGCCGCGGTTGCCGCCGCCAGGGTCGCCGTCAGGGTCTTGCCCTCACCGGTATCCATCTCCGCCAGCCGCCCCTGCAGCATCACCCAACCGCCCATCAATTGCGCATCGTAATGCCGCAGGCCCAAGGTGCGCCAGGCCACCTCACGAATCAGGGCAAAGGCCTGCATGCAGAGCACATCGCTCAATCCCCGTCGGCGAAACCGGCGGCGCAGGTCGACCAGCTGGTTGGCCAACCGTCCGTCGTCGAGGCCGCCCAAGGGCTCCCCGAGACGCCCGATCTTTGCGGCCACCTTGCGCAACCCGGTCCGGCGGTCCATGGTCAGTCGCATCAATGGTCCCTGCAAGGCGCACAAGGCCTGATCGAGCCAACCCTCTTTACGGTCGCCGCGTTCGGGATAGCATCCGGCGATGGGGCCGGGACGCATGGCAATGGCTTGTGTCACCAGCGAAGGACTATACATAAAACTTCCGTATAAATAGCTGCCGCAAACCGCGATACCACTGCATCATCAGCGGCATGCGGCCATGGTCCAGGCGCACGTGGACCCGACCGCCGATATGGGGGTTGACAACCTGTTCGGGCAGGCTGATATCGATCTGGAAAATTGCGCTCAATGCACGCAATCCCTTCGGATCTGTGGGATCGACGGGGATATTTCCACCCCCGCCGGTCCCCAAAGCCGCTGACGGCAGGTTGAGGTCCGCCGCCGGAACGATCCGCTTGATTATCGCCTCTATGGTTGTGGAGGGATGTTCGGCCAGTTTCACCGACACCCCGGTGATTCGCTGACGCACCAGACCGATGTCGGCCTGACTGACGACGGCCCTTACCGTCGGTCGATGGTCGGCGATGATGTAGCCCAGCAGCTCCCCCTGTTTGACAAAACGGCCGGGCAGGTTACGTGCATCCATCAAAATGAAGTTGCCCTGGGCCGGACTGCGCACCATCAGCTTCTCCAGTTTCTCCTCGCTGTGCCGCAGATCCCCCTTGACCAGCGCGATCTCTTCGAGAAACATTTTCCGCTCGACCCGTTTATGCAGCGGCAGGGCATTGTAGCTGGCGTAAAGTTCTTCAAGGCGGGCCTGGTGGATCTCGATTTTTGTTTCGATGAAAGGGTCGGCGCCCCTGATCAAAGGGGTATTTTTGGCCACCCATTGCTCCACAGGCGCCAGCAGTTCGACCACCTCGCAATCGGTGCCGGCCCGGATCACCGATTGCTCCGGCAGCCAGACCACCCCCTGGGTTGAGGTCCAGAGCGGAACCGGAACGATAAACAGCAGCATGGCGGCACCCAGCGCCAGGGCTGCCCCGATGCAGACCAGGCGTGACCGCTTTTCGCGGGCCGCCGGGCTGTTCATCAATTGTGCCAGGTGGCGCACGGCCGGAAAGACCAGCATACTGACAGCGCCCCATACGGCGAGCAGGACGCCGATCACGAAGAAACGGCTGCTCACCAACAGCACCAGGCTCACCAGAACGGCGATCCGATAACAGAAAGCGACCGGCCCGTAAATCAGAAACCAGCCTCTCTCTCCAGGGGCGCTGACCGGTGATTCGACCGCTGCAAATCCCAAAAGATAACGCTGCATCAGATAACTGAGATAACCGGTGGCGCGCTGTGCCAGGTTGGGGATTTCAATCAGGTCGGCCAGGATGTAATAACCGTCGTAACGCAGCAGAGGATTGCCATTGAACACGAGGGTGGACAGACCGCCGATCAGCATCACATTATAAGCAATGGCGCTGACCAAACCGCTCTCCACGTTCAACCAGACGAACATCGCCAGACTGGCCAGCAGCAGTTCGACGGCCATACCCATGCCGGCCACGGC
>JASFKE010000491.1:0-4034 GCA_050118795.1 Desulfobacteraceae bacterium
AAAGCGCCTTGCCCATAGATGATCGGACCCCCGAGGTACGTACTATTCGTGTTGAAAAGGTTACCGCCACAGGCGTTGCACATGCAGCCAGTTTTATCTGGGGACTGCCTGAAAAGCCCGTCACGGATTTGGTATTGCGTGATATCCGGGTGTCGTATGCGGATGACGCCGAACCGGGGCTGCCGGCCATGGCCCTTGACGTGCCGCACATGCGCCACGCCGGCTTTGTATTGCTTAATGTCAACGCCCCGGTGATTGAAAATGTTGTCGCCGTCGGTGTCAATGGGCCGACCTTTCCGGCCGCAGGAGAGATGGAGTTATGATCGATACTTTCATTCGCCATTATTTGGCGGTTTATAAAGGATACAAGGCAGGCAAATGGTGCTATGAAGACGGTTGCTTTTTCAAGGGCCTTGCCGATCTGTATAGGGCGACCGGAGATGAGGCATTTCTCGATGCGCTGATCCGATGGGTCAATACGCAGATCAAACCCGATGGTACAATCGTCGGTTATGACCAAACGGCCTATAGTCTCGACAATCTTAATGCCGGCAAGGTGTTGTTTCTGCTGGACCAAAAAACCGATGACGGGCGTTATCTCACAGCACTGGGAACGCTGCGGGATCAATTGCGATCCCACCCGCGCACCAAGGAGGGCAATTTCTGGCATAAAAATATCTACCCTTTTCAGGTATGGCTCGATGGGCTGTACATGGGGCTGCCTTTCCTGGCCCAATTCAGCCTCTTGTATGAAAAAAGCGCAAGCCTTGCCGATGTGCGCAGACAATTCGCCAATGTCCGCCGTCTGTTGTACGACTCCCCCACAGGATTATACTACCACGGATACGATGAAACCCGTAAATGCCCCTGGGCGGATTCGGATACCGGGCTCTCCAGCTGCTTCTGGTCGCGGGCGATGGGATGGTATCTCATGGCCCTCGTAGACATTTGCGAGATTCTAAATGAAAACCACTCAGACCATGAGTTCTATGCCCGGTTGCTCAACGAAGCCGCCGACAACATCATCCGCTGGCAGCAGCCGACAGGCTTGTGGATGCAGATCATGGATCAATCGGAAAAGAGCGGCAACTATCCGGAGACCTCGGCCAGTGCCATGTTTGCGTACGCTTTACTAAAAGGCCGGCGGCTCCAAATTTTAGAGGACCGCCACCACCAGGCAGGCGAGCGCGCGATGGCCGGCATTGCCGAATACCACTTGAAACTAAAGGGTGACCAGTGGGAGATGGGGGGCATTTGCGGCATGGCCGGGCTCGGAGACGGTAATGGCCATTTTACCTATCGGGACGGAAGTTTCACCTACTATATCAATGAACCGGTGGTAGTCAACGATGCCAAAGGGGTTGGTCCCTTAATGATGGCCAGGGCGGAGCAGTTGATGTGAAATCACTTTGCAGCCATGTCGATCTTCTGATATTAGTTGATCCTGAAAGTCCCGAAGATTAATCTTAATCGTATAGAAGAGTCAAGGCCATGAAAGTCCAGTCCATTGAGCGTGTTTTCGACATCATCGAGTATATCGCCAATCAGCAAGGACCAGTGACCCTTTCACAGGTCGCCGGCGATTTGGGATTGGCGGCCAGCACGGTGCACAGGCTTCTAGGCACCTTGCTGGAGCGCGGATATGTGGAACAAGCTGCACCCAACCGGCAGTATAAAATCGGAATCCGTTTCATAGAGCTGGCCAGTCAGTATCTGCGAGGCCTGGAATTGAGGACCGAAGCCGCGCCTTTTCTGCGGGAACTCAGTCGCCGGGGGGGGCATCCCGCCATGATGGCAACCATAATGGATGATGAAATTGTCTACATCGAAAGGCTGGATGAGAGGGGTGTCAATCTACGCAACTACTCTTTCATCGGTCAAAGACGCCCCCTCTATTCCACAGGATTGGGCAAGGCGATTTTAATGGGGTTGCCAAAATCAAAGCGAGACCATCTTATTGCGGGTATGACGTTTGTCCGAAAAACTGCCAACACCATCACTGACCCAGAGCGTTTGAAGGCTGAGTTGGACCTATCCCTGAAGCGCGGATTTTCCAAAGACGACGAGGAGGAGACGATTGGTTTCCGATGTGTTGCAGCGCCCATTAGAGATTACCGCAACCAGGTGATTGCCGCCGTTAGCACGAGCTGGCTATCAGACTTTTTCGATAGCGTGGATGAAGATAAATTGGCCTCACTGGTCGTAGAAGCCGCCATGAAGATCTCCAAGAGAATGGGCTATGATGCCTCCTGATTCCTTGACTGCCCTGTGACACCCTGATAGATTCCCTATAGTAGCACACCACACATTTATCACCATGAATGTCGTGGACAGCCGAAGGTCCACAAGCCCGCAATACATCATCTTGTGGCGGGGCCTTCTTGTCAGGTAACTTTGTATAGAACTTATGCAAGCAGCCTATTATATAGGGAACCGAACATTTTCCATTGAGTCCGTTTCCCCCATTGCGCCCGGTGACGGAGATGTCCAGGTGATGGTTGCTTTCTGCGGCATTTGCGGGACCGATCTGCACGCCTTTCATGGGAAGATGGACGCCCGTGTGGGCCTGCGCCGTATTTTAGGTCATGAGATGTCCGGCAGGATCTCTGCCCTCGGCCCCGATGTGACGGGCTTGAAACCTGGAGATCCGGTGGTGATCCGTCCACTGGCCCCCTGTGGCAAATGCCCGGCCTGCCGGCGGGGCCACGTTCACATCTGCCAAAACCTGAAGTTCATGGGGCTCGATACGGATGGGGCCTTCCAGCAGGCCTGGACCGTGCCGGCGCGCACCATTCATAAAATCCCCGCCGATCTGCGCCTGGATTACGCCGCCCTCATCGAACCTGTGGCGGTGGCGTGTCATGACGTCAGGCGGGCCCGGTTGCGCAGTGGGGAAGATGTTCTGGTCATCGGAGGTGGTCCCATCGGCATGCTCATTGCCATGGTGGCCAAGCAGGCGGGCGCCAGGGTGATGGTTTCGGAAATCACACCATACAGGTTGGCGCTGGCCCAATCGCTGGGCTTTAACACCATCAATCCCAAAGAGACCAGCGTGGTCGAATGTGTCTTTGCCCAAACGCAGATGAAAGGTGCAGACGTGATCTTCGAGGTCTCCGGGACCCAGGCCGGTGTGAATATCATGACCGATGCAGCCGCCACGCGCGGCCGCATCGTCGTGGTCGCTCTACACAGTCAAAAACCCCGGGTGGACCTGCTCAAATTCTTCCAGCGGGAAATCGAACTCTTTGGTGCCCGGGTCTATGAACCTGAAGATTACGACAGGGCTATCGCCCTGGTGGCTGGGGGGGGCATTGACTGCGAGGCGATGATCACCGACATGCGCACTTTGGACCGGATTACCAGCGCTTTCGAAGCCTTAAGTGACAACTCACATGCGATGAAGTGTCTTATTCAATTCCCATGAACTCGGCATAGGGATGGTCGCACGGAGCAGGGGCATGATCGTCTTCACCGCTTGCCTGCTTTTAGCTTTTTAATACAAGGAAAATAATTTATGAATCCTTTGCTAAAAGTGTTTTCGATTCTCGAAACCGTGGTCGCAGGGCAAGATAAGGGGGTGAGCTATACCCAAATCGTGACCCAACTCAATTTAGCCAAATCCACTGTTCACCGAATTTTGAAAGACCTCACCGATTTGGGATACTTAAACTTCAATCCGGAAACAAAACGCTATTTCGGAAGCCTGCGACTGGCGTCCATGGGGGCTAAGGTGATGTCCTCCTTTGAAATACGGGATCACGTCCGGCCGCTTTTGCTTGCCTTGCACGAGGATACGGGGCATACTGCCCATTTGGCCGTAATAACCGGAACCAAAGGGGTATATATCGATAAAATCGAATCGAAGGATTTCGGCATTAAACTTTTCTCCGATATCGGAAAAACATTTCCTTTGCATTGCACAGGAATTGGAAAAGCATTGTTGGCCTTTTCGCATGAAAGGCTTCTATCGGTGTTATCCAAATCGCCACTGGAACGAATAACGGATTACACGAATACGGATGTTCATGCGCTCA
>JASFKE010000492.1:0-4033 GCA_050118795.1 Desulfobacteraceae bacterium
AGTTATATCTTGATTTATACTTTGTGTTAAATCAATACAACACTGCTCAAGCTTTACGCTTTTTATACCATAATATTTTCGTATAATAAGGACCCACTCTTCACTATGAATTTTTTCGCAGAGATAATCCAGATTTTCCTTGTCGCAGCTGTCGATTGTTGTCTTGCATGGATCGAGGCCAAAATTCCGGGCCACGGTATTCAGGACGGTCCAGATGATCGGATCTCTTTGCAGGTTCATCAAGTAGGCCCGTAACGATTCTTTGTTTTCAAAATGCATAATTTCATCTTCGCAATAATCTGCTTCTGCAAAATGTCTTATGGCGTACTCGTTGCCACCATAAAAAAATTCACCAAAGATCCCTATTTTTTCCATGATGTCTATCCTTATTTCCGGCTGTCGGCTACGCTTTTGAATTGGTTTGCAGATCCCAACCCGCAACGATATGGCCCGTAGGACCACCGCCACTGCGGTTTTGCCGCGTATAGTCCCAATGGACTTTTCCGAAATCAATCCACACCAGATCCGCGCGTTGATATTGATTGCCCAAGGTTGACACCAAGCAGATCATGCAATTGTGAAACCGGTATTGCATAAAGCTCAGTTTGTCACCGCCGGCCCTGCAAATGTCTAATACCACTGTGTCAATATGCCGGCCTTCTGCGCAGGCCAGCGATAAAAGGGGGGTGGAGGCGTCGATCTCCTTTTTGAAAACCAATTTGAGAAAATCGGCCCTTCCGGTACAGGCCCCGCCAAAACGGCTGGGAGCTTTAGATATGCGCTGCCGTTTTCCCAAACCATAATCGAGTATCTCAATCCACCCTTTGTGACAGTCGTCCTTGCTCTCCCCTTCAATAGAACTAATATGCATAAAGGCATCGAAAGCCATGAGAGACTCCTTTACACTCGGTTTTATATATGTGTCTTACAAGATATCGCTAAGGTGGGGCTTTTGAAACGTTCAAAAATTCATAATGGAAACCAGTTTAATTGTCAACCCTTATCGGGGAACAATTTGAACTGCTCACGCAGACTGAAATGTAAGACTTTAAAAAGGACGTATGCAGCATATCATTGGTTTTAAATTCAGGATACGTTATAATCCTTGGTAATAGAACAAGTATAAGAAAGATTCGGCCTATTATACGCCATCTTTTTTACCCCTTCTTATGGTACTAGTTTGAATCCAAAACCATGCCGTTTACCGGCACAAGTTACCATCAGATCACGTATCAATTGAAACAATTCCGGTTTTCTTTGAACCTCGTCCAGAATCACTAGCCCGGAGAGCTCCTACAAGGTCTGCAGTGGTACTGAAAGACGCCGCGTGTCAATCGGATTTTCCAGGTCAAAAATTGTTGCCGGCTCTTGCCCGACAATTGCCTACGCCAGGGTGTTTTTACCGCACTGACGGGACCCAAGCAGCGCGGTGACCGGATGAACTTGAAACAAGATTGTAATTTGGTGAATGGGTTTTGGTCTTGGAATCATGGCCTCATTATTAACCTTGAATATCTTCATCTCAACTGACGATTTTCAAGGATTATTGCCTTGCCAGAGGATAAGGACGGATAGTCATCATTTGCAAAAGACAAGGTTCCACCAAATCCATGCGGGAATAGCTGTACAAGTCTTTAAACCGGCGCCTGAAGGTTGTGTCTCTAAAGAGTATTCAACACCAGGCGCCGGAATCTGTTATGAATCGCTTTCCAAAGTAAAACCTTCATCTATCCATCCGGTGATACCGCCAATCATCTTTTTGACAGCTCTATTGAGTTTTGCCAGTTTTATGGCGGCTTTTTCCGTTGCATTGCAGTGGGGTCCCGCGCAATAGACGACAAAGAGGGTGTCTTGGGGGTATTGTTCTAATTTTTGTTCATTGATCTGGCTGTAAGGCAGATGTATTGAACCTGTAATATGCCCTTTTTTATAAGCCTGCTCACCCCTTACATCCAACAGCACAAAGTCCTTTTTGTCATTGCTGATGGCATGATGCACATCCCAGCAATCGGTTTCAAATTCAAGCAAGGATTGAAAATGTTGTAACGCAACCTGGCTATCTGCAGCAGCCGGTCTGGAAACTGCGGATGACATATCTTCCTCCTTTCATCAAAGCTGTTCATGTATCGAGCGTTTCAAAATAATAGTGGAGATTGCGCCGGGTGTCTATGGTTTATCGGCAAGTATCGTTCAATATACCAATTGATTTTGGTATCAAAACCGCCTCTCATTATTTTCCCCTGCGCAACATTGCCGTATCAGCATTGAGATTGACACACAAGTATCGATTTGAGATACTTGGCACTACAGAAATCAGATTCCTCTCTTTTGATTGCACTTAACCGCCCACTATCGTCGAAAAACCGCAACTGTGTTTTCCTGTTTTTGGCAGCCAACCGGCCCCGTCGCATTCCCCCGAAGCGGGATGTAGCTTAGGTATATCGGTCGAAATGAAAGGATCGAAACATGAAATCGGCAAGTTCTTTTCACAGAAAAGTGATTCTGACCCTATTGCTGGCTGGTCTTGCAACAACCTGCACCAAGACGCCCCCTGCCTTTGAGTGCCCGGACAAGATCGGGTGCGTCCGAATACCAGCAGGAGAGCCGATTAAAATAGGCGTTCTTCAGGCCCTCTCAGGCGAAGTGGCGCCGTTGGGGCAGGCGCAGGTGCGTGGCATTCAACTGGCCATTGACAAACGCGGGGGCGAGATTTTGAACCACCCCATCGTCCTGCATATGGAGGATACGGGATGCACGGCTGAAGGCGGGGCCAATGCCGCTTTGAAAATCATCGCCGATCCACAGACCGTGGCCATCCTGGGCACAACCTGTTCAGGATCGGCGGCGACGGCCGCCCATGCCATGTCCGAAGCCGGCCTGACCATGATTTCGGGAAGCAACAGCGCTCCTTTTTTAACCGCCATCGCCGGCCACAAGGCATCCCAGTGGAATGAAGGTTATTTCAGGACCGCCTTCAATGAAGAATCTTCAGGCAAGACAGCGGCCATTTATGCCTTCCGTGAACTCGGCGTTCGCCGCGCCGCCACTATCAATGACGGTGATCTCTTCACACGGGGATTGACCGAAGGGTTTGAAAAGGTCTTTGCGCAGCTGGGGGGACAGATTGTATTGTCTACAGCCGTCAATAAAGGCGAAAAGGAGATGAGGCCGGTGCTGACGGCGGTTCTCAATTCCAAAGCCGAACTGATCTTTTTCCCCCTGTTTCAGCCCGAAGGCAACTATCTTCTTCTCCAGGCGAGAAAGAGTGCGGAATTTGAAAGCATCCACCTGATGAGTGACGGCGCCCTGGTCGAAAACTCATTTATCGAGGATGTCAAAGCCGCTGCAATTGGCATGCTTTTCGTTGGGCCGGACCTTCCAAAAGGTCCCGCTGTGGATGCCCTGGCCGATGCCTATTTTGCAAAATATAAAATCCAACCCGCCACCAACTACTATCCAGACGCCTACGATGCGGCCGGGCTGTTGCTGGCCGCCATTGAGAATGTCGCCGTACAATGGCCCGACGGCACCCTGTATATCGGCCGCCAAGCTTTACGGGAGGCGCTTTACACCACCAAAGATTACCCGGGCATTGCGGGTGATCTGGCCTGCGACCGGTTTGGCGATTGTGCAGACCCCGTCTTCAATGTCATGCGGTTGGAAGATCCCGACGCCGGCATCCAAGGGTTGCTCTCGAATATTGTGTTCTCCCACGCACCGAATAAAAAAACGATTCAATGACGTTGAAAACCAAAATAATGCAGGTTTTGCACCCGCTGAGCATCACCACCCGCTTCGCTTTGGGCATCGGTTTATTATTGTGCTTGATCGTTACGGTATCACTGACCGGCTATCTCTCCATCTTCTTTGTTCGCAGGGCAGATAATGCCATTGACCTAAGCATGGAAATTCAACGTATGGTGCTGACCATGGACCGCGGCATGGAAAGGGCCCGGCGTCTGCATGCCGATTTTCATCTGCTATACCCTGCTATCGGGTTGACTGCAGCCCATGAACGATATGCCCAGCCATC
>JASFKE010000493.1:0-4030 GCA_050118795.1 Desulfobacteraceae bacterium
ACGCCCATCAAAAACTTACTTTTCTTTTTACCTAAAGGGAAAAAAGATTTATCGGGTGTGACGAAAAAGAAGCCTAAAGGCGAATCGCTAAGGATAATCGGTACAAATATCATAGGGAAATCGGATTCAATAAACGCGATGTGAGAAAAAAAAGGAAGTTCTGAGTTTACTGAAGTTAGCTCATCAATATTAATGATTGAAAATAAATAGTTTGAATTTATTTTGATATCAGATCTTTCGAAACTGTGATTTTCAATAGCGCCATCATAACCCTGATTGTATGCATTAAATATTTTATTGTTATTAAAATCGGAAATAAAAAAGGAGACTTTTTCATACTTTAAATCATTTAAAGTGCTGGCTATGCCTTTTAAATAGTCGTTGCCTGACCCCCCACTTAAAATGATTTTTCCAATTCGGTTGAGCATATCGACCTGCGTATAATCATCAATATACGTTTGAATCATATACTCGGTACTCTTTTCGTGCAGTTGGTGAAGTTTATAAAGCTCGCGATATTTAGACTTCTCTTTTATAATGGTTAGCGCAAAAAAAAACAAAATAATAGAACTCAAAATATTAAAGAGAAGGCCGGGGTTAATATAATCAAGCTGGAAAGATGCGGCCAGCAAAGCAAGAATTGAAAAGAAGAGAAAATAGGGTCTATATTTTTTGATATAGGAAAAAAATAAACGACTATTATAGATTTTATCATCTATCTTTAGCGGTCGTCCACCCACTTTAAAACCTCACTTACAATATCTTCTGTAAACATCGGTTTACATAAATAGACATCAGCACCGGCTTCGAGGGCTTCGCGTTTTTGGTAAAGCCTATCTAGGGCACTAAGCACGATAATTGGTGTTTTTCGACACGGCGAGTCCGATTCGCGCAGATTATGAATAACCTCAACACCGTTAATTTTTGGCATTAGAATATCAAGCAATATCACATCTGGAAGGTGCTTTCTGGCGGCACTTATGGTTTTCCGGCCATCATGTGATTTGATGACTTTAAACCCTAAACGTTCGAAGGTTGCAACAATAAAATGCGCTATTTCCCGGTCATCTTCAGCTATTAGGATTGATTTGGTTTTCATATCGAGACCTTTTACAGTATCAAAAGAATAAAACGATTGTTGTAAATATTAAAAATGTTGGTACATTATTATCAAATTAAAATGATCCATTGCAATAATATATATAAAAGGTGTCAGGCGGCGGTTTTATCATGAAAAAGAACACTCTGAAAAACGCTGGCATGAGCGATATTAAAAAACGGTTTATTGAAATAATTTCAGAGCACACACAACCTTGGTGGGCTGAAAAATTGAAGGTATCTCAGGGGGTAATAAGCAGCTCCTGGGTGAAGGGCAACTTGCCAAGGACGGAGACGTTGTTTAGGATCATCAAAATAAAAGGAATATCGCCTAATTGGTTTTTTTTCGGAATTAAACCCCGGTACCTCAATGACGTTGATGGAATAGAAGGCAACGAAAACGAGCAGGGGCGGGAAACATATCTCAAAATGCTTCGTCAAGAGAGCGAAAACAGAGAGCTTCGTCAAAAAATAGATAGCCTGGAAAATAGTCTGCGAATGCAGAGCCTGTCGAAGCTTGTTTCTCTCACACCAGGTGACGTAAATATTAGCAAAGTGGATTTATTCAAAAATCATGGCATAGCATTTGTTACATTAATGAGGTTGCTTAACGATATAATGTTTAAATCTTTTGAACTTTTATTAAGCAACCAAATCGATGAAAAGGGGTTCGAGAAGATATTAGCTTGGATCAATGATAATTTTGAACCATCAAAATTTAAAACCATAGCAGACCTTAAAAGCCTCGAAGGCATTATCCCTCCCAAGTAGCAAAAAAACTTATGTAT
Source organism: Desulfobacteraceae bacterium (assembly GCA_050118795.1). Taxonomy (GTDB): domain Bacteria; phylum Desulfobacterota; class Desulfobacteria; order Desulfobacterales; family Desulfosarcinaceae; genus JARRKU01. The sequence continues at coordinate 1,887 of JASFKE010000493.1, forward strand.
TGACAATATATTTAAAAAGAATATATAAGCAAATAATTAAAAAATTAATATTCCCGCAAAAAAATATCAATTGATTTCCCTGCATCTATTTTAATGATCTTAAAAAAAGGATTTTTATATGTACTATAACAAAGTGGTATTAGTAGGGATCGTGGGGAAAGAACCGCAATCCACAGACCAAAACAATAAAAGCGCCGTTTTTCCTCTTGAACAAAAGAAGGCCTGGATTCACAAAAAATCTGGAAAGCGCCATGAGGAGACACAATACCACCGGATTGAAGTGTCAGGTAGTATACTTAAAGGCGCGCTTCCAATTTTAATCAAGAATACAATGGTATTAGTTGAGGGTGAACTCATCAGTAAAACAGTTCACACGGGTGTTGGAAATGATTATATGAAACAATATATCATTACATCTGAGGTGGCAGCTAATCTGATAAAAAAAATTAGTCCTGGGCGTTAAAGAAAACGGCCCCACCTTTTTAATCCAAGGGGGGTCGGCAACCGAGAAAAAGAGGGGCTATGAGATAACCCACGCCAGCCGTTTGCGCTACCGCACTCGCTATTTTATTGATGTCGGGCATTGTCGGATCAAAAGCGTTCGTTTCCGCCCACTGCCAGCACTTCAAATATCTGTTTGTCTCCAATGTCCTGTGAAATAAACTACCCACCTTGTGATCTGATTTTCCCAAATCGGAAACTGCAATAATTATCAAATTTATAACATATTTGTTTTATAGGAAAATAAATTGCTGCAAACGTGGCACGATTCTTGGATCGTTAAATTTGGATTGTTAAATTGGATAGTTGATTTCGGTAGTTGAATTTGATCGTTAAGATCACAGCGCCAGTGAGATAACCAAATGGAATGTGTAAATCTTATGTTTAAAGAAAATGGTCAATGTCGGGTTGAGAGACGTTCAGGAGTGGAACGGCGTACGAAACGGTTCGGTGACTTTCGTTGGTTTTTAAAAACAGGCCGCCGCCGTCAGGTGCGCCGCCAATCAGATTGCACCAACATATACACGCTGGATTACTACCCGCCCAAGTTGTTTTTCAGGTTTATCATGGTGTTGCTTTTAAGCGTTGTTGACGCACTGCTCACCCTGTGGCTTATTGATAATGGGGCCGTGGAGGCCAATCCGATCATGGCCTATTATTTAAGTTTAGGCCCCGGTGTATTTTTGGCCGTCAAATATTTCATCACCGCCGCCGCTGTTATATTGGTCGTACTGTTGAACTATGTTTTCATCCGGCTATTTAGGTTTCGTGTCGGACAGCTTCTAAATGTCTTTGCGGGCTGCTTTGCCATGGTGGTGGCCTGGGAGTTGTTTTTGATTGCACAGCTCGTGGTTAGAGGAATAAATCTGCGGTGAATTTGAGGACCGGGCCTATTTCAGCCGGGCTCCGTGCCGGTTCCGGTGCATCTTTGGAGTGCTGAATGCCGAATCATTTTAAATATCTGCTCGATTTACGCTTCTGGCTCGCCTTTGTGATGCTCGCGGGCTGTGTGGGTGCGCCGTTAACCATTGAAACGCCTGCCTGGTACCTGCAAGAGAGCGGCGCCTATCTCACCGCCAACGGCAGGGTATTCCATGGCATCGGCCAAGCCCAAGGCTCCAGCAGCGCGATCCTGCTGCGGGCGACGGCGGCCAATCGCGCCCGCAAGCAGATGGCCCGGGTGCTGGATCTCTATGTCTCTAAGTTGTTTCAGAGCGCCGGGACCATGCCGGCGCTGACCATGGAACAGGGTGAGCAGGTAATCGGGGCGCTGGTTCGCAGCGCCGTCAGGCAATCGGTCATCAGCGAGACCCAGAGCGATCCCGGCAAAGCACAACACCATGCCCTGTGTAAGCTTGATCTGGAAACCTTTAAACAGGTTCTTGCATCCCAGACCCGCATCGACAACAGCGCCCGAATTGCGATGTTGGCCGAGGCTGACCGTGTGCATGCCCTGCTGGCTAGTGAACAAACCCCATAGTTGGAAGCGACCCATAAAAAGATGGCCAAATGGTAAAAAGGCCTTTACCCCATCGTTGCAAAAGCCTTTAGGGCGTCAGAGTCAAGGCGGCGAGGGTGCAGCCGTAGTAATCTACTGCAAACCCTTGCCAACGCGGGATCTGGCGCCCTAAAGGCTTTTGCAG
>JASFKE010000494.1:0-4021 GCA_050118795.1 Desulfobacteraceae bacterium
GCCTGATCTTTCACAGGGCCTGGCAAAAGATTTTCGGGCGGTTACCGAGGGCATCCAACCGGTGGCGCAACACCTGCGCCCCGCCATCCAACAAAAGATCGATACCAAGACTAAGCCCTTGGGGGCTTTAGGGAAGCTCGAAGCCCTTGCGCTGCAATTAAGCCTGATTCAAAATCGCCTCAATCCTCGCACCGATGGAAAATTTCTTTTTGTGTTTGCCGCGGATCACGGCATCGCACAGGAGGGGGTGTCGGCTTACCCGGCGGAGGTGACCGGCCAGATGGTGAAAAATTTTCTCCAAGGCGGCGCAGCCATCAATGTCATATGTCGTCAATACCATATCGATATCCGTGTCGTCGATATGGGCGTCGGTGTGCATTTCGAAGACCACCCCGGCCTCCAAAAGAGAAAGATCCGTATGGGGACAAGAAATTTCGCGGTTGAAGCGGCGATGACAACCGCCGAGGCGATGCGGGCCGTTGAGAGCGGCATGGATGCTTTTCTTTCAGAACATGCCCGTCGAGATATCGATATTGTCGGGCTTGGTGAAATGGGCATCGGCAACACCACCGCTGCATCGGCCATCATAAGCGCAGTGACTGGAATCTCTCCGGCCGAGGCAACCGGCAGGGGCACGGGAATAGATGACAAAGGGATGGAGCGCAAAGCCGAAATCATAGACAGAGCCCTTCGCTTCCATGCCCCGGATCCTCGAAACGGTTTTGACATTCTGGAAAAAATCGGCGGGTATGAGATCGCCGGCATCGTTGGCGCCATTCTGGCGGCGGCTTCAAAAAAGGCTGCCATCGTCCTGGACGGGGTGATATCAACAGCGGCAGGACTCATCGCCTACCTGATCAACCCGGATATTCGGGGCTACCTGATTTCGGGGCACAAATCGACGGAGTCGGCGCAGACGGCGGCCCTTGGGTATTTGAAGATTGAACCTGTCATCGATTTTCAAATGCGGTTGGGCGAAGGCACCGGGGCGGCCTTGACCATCAGCGTGGCTGAAACCGCCGCCAGAATAATGAGGGAGATGGCCTCTTTTGAGGATGCAGGTGTTTCCAGCAAACCGCAATAGGGACCAGGCTAACAATAATTTTACATTTTCAAGAACAATTGATAAGAGCTGATGTTACAATTTCCACAATATCATGGCAAAACCAATTTCAGCAGTCATAACGCCATATAGAACATTTAACCGGATGGGAAAACATACACAGGCCGTCGGCGATGAAGTCAGCTTATTGAGAGATCGAACAGCCGCCTACTTCAAATTGGAGGGAAGACGTCCCAGAATCCTGATCACCCGGATCCATCCCAACGGTTCCGAGCGGAGAGTAAAAAGCGCCGCAGCAGCTTTCGCGGATATCGGATTTGACGTGGACATCAATTTGTCGGTTCAGCCTCCCGCCGCTGTGGCCAGGACAGCCATTGAAAACGATGTGCATGCCATCGGGATTGCTTGTGTCACTTCCCGTAGCGAGCCTTTTGTATACGAGCTCTTGGCATCCCTCGAAGCACAATGTGACCGGAGCATTCTGGTCGTGGCCTGGATGACCGTTCAGCCGGAAGATTTCAGCCCGACCTTTGAACCCGGTGCCGGGAATATCAGAATCTTCGGCCCGGAGACAGGTTATAGCCGTTCGGCCAGTCAGATTTTGGATAATCTGCAATGAACCGGCAATACCCCCACCATTGAACGACCCAAACAATTCGAAGTGAGTGTCGAAAGGATCACAATGGCCAAGCCCCTCCCTGCGACGGTAGACAACAGATCCGAGGTCTTCATCATCTCCGGATTTCTGGGCGCCGGCAAAACAACCCTTTTGAAGAGGATCATATCCTGGGAGAGTGATCTTTCGGAAACAGTTATCCTGGTCAATGAGTTCGGAGATGTCGGCATTGACGGTACGTTGTTGAAACAGGCCGGCTCGGATGTGGTCGAACTCACGGGCGGATGCATCTGCTGCTCTCTGAAAGCGGATCTCAACTTGACGCTCAAAAGCGTTGGGCAACGGTTCAAACCCAGGCGGATTTTCATAGAGACCACCGGGGTTGCCGATCCGGCAACGGTGATCGAGGTTTTCGATGATCCGGAATTGAATGCTCAGATGAAAATCGTCAAGGTCGTCACGGTTCTGGAGATCGAGCTTTGGGAGGCTCGTGAATGTTTCGGTCCGATTTTTTTCAACCAGCTGCGGCTGGCGGATCTGATTCTGTTAAACAAGGTCGACACGGTCGATGAGCGGAAAGTTTCACAATTTTTAAAGGAGATTCACGAAACAGTGCCGAACTCCCGGTTGATTCCGACCATTCAATGCAAGATCGAACCCGAAATTGTCATGGAGGGCCGCGCCACGACCCCCAAACCGGCCAACCATGCCGATCTCAACCGTCACTATGGCGATCAACGGGCGCGGGAAGGATCATTGGATTACATCTCCTTCTCCTTTCGAACCGGCGATGCCATCGATGAAGCATGCTTTAAACAGTTCGCCGAAAAATTACCGTGGGAGCTGTTTCGCATGAAGGGGCCGGTGCGCTTCAGGGATCGCACCATACTGGTCAATTATGTCGGAGGAAAAAATGAGTGGGCGCCGTGGAGCGGCGCCAAAGAGACCTGTCTGGTTTTCGTGGGGTGGAAAGTCGACGGAAACCAGATCCTGCGCAATATTGAAAAATGTGTCATTCCAAACTCTTATCCGGGACACAACCCATAACAAGGAGGGTGTAAGATGGCAAGGACAGTGGACAATTTGATGAAGATGTTTACCAGTGGATCGGAATCGCACATCCGGTATCGGGTATTTGCCGAAGCAGCGGACAAAGAGGGCAAGCCCAATGCAGCTAAAGTTTTAAGGGCCGTTGCCACTGCCAAAATGTTCCACGCCCTCTCCCATTTAAGGGCCGCCAACGTGACGGAGACGGCGGACGAGAATCTCAAGCTGGCCTTGGAGGAGGAGAGCTATGATTACAAGAACGCTTACCCTCCGATGGTTCAGGATGCCGTAAGGGATGATGCGATCAATGCCCGGCACAGTCTCGAATATGGCATGTCCATTGGGCCGATCATTGCCAAGCTGATCAACAAAGCCATCGGCAATCCCGATGCCGACGAAAGCGGCGCCTATTATGTCTGCCCGGTCTGTGGCAATATCGAATACGGCAAGCCGCCCGCAAAATGCCCCTTTTGCGGTGTGGACGCAAAGGATTTCAAGGAGGTCACCTAGCGATCGACAGGCTTCAAAATAGAGAGATTTGGATTATAGGTCTGGGCCGGTTCGGATTGCATGCCGCTCAATACTTATCGAAAAAAAACAGGGAGGCCCGATTCGTTTTAGTCGATGAGGATGGAGCGAATCTGGCCCAGGCCCAAGGGCCCAATAGAGTTCTCGAACAGTCGGACGGGGTGTCTTACCTTGAAAGACACCTGAAAACCGATCAGCGGCCGGACTGGATCATTCCCGCACTGCCCATCCACCTGGCCGCTGAATGGTGCCTGGTCAGACACAGCCCCAAGCGATTTCAACCTGCGCCACTGCCGACGGAGATCAAAACGGTTCTGCCCAACCCCATGGAGGGATACAGTGGCGACATCTATGTAAGCCATGCCGATTTCAGATGCCCGGACGATTGTGTCGAACCGCGCCATATCTGTACCGCTACCCAAAAACCCCGCAAACGTAATATGTTCGATCTGCTCTCCGGGATAACCTATCCCGGTCTTCAGTCGCTGGTCATCCGGACGCTCCAACTCGGACCGGGTATCGGCGGATATCGTCCCGCCATGCTGTTCGAACTCCTTGAACAGGTCGAACAGGCTGAGAACAATCTGCTGCTCAGTACGGCCTGCCGCTGCCACGGGGTTGTCACCGCATGGAATTTGCGTTTTGATCGGATGGGAAAAAATCCACCCCAATACCATTAAAAATCATCTAAAGGACGATTGACAGAATCGGCGACACATGACTTTTTAGGTGATAGGGCATTTAGTTTTCCTTCTGCCTGCAACAGC
>JASFKE010000495.1:0-4016 GCA_050118795.1 Desulfobacteraceae bacterium
AAAGCAGTGATAAGAAAGTCCAGGATCTGCAGATGAGAATGTTCACCATCGAAAAAGTACTCCTAAGAATAAATGTCCGCTCCGTTTACGGCGTTTTTTCTCCCTGCAGCCTAATTTATTTATCTTTAAGCCTGTGGTAGCGTTGGCGCCAATATATCATGAAATGGTCGTCAACAGTGGCCTGTTATTGCATCACCGCTTGCACCACAAATCCTGCGGCCTCCAATGCCTTTTGAATGGGATGCGTATTGCATTGGGTCAGCCTGAAATAGTAGGTCCGGTTTCTGGTTGCCTGATCCGTCATGGCCACATTGATAATGTCACCACCATGGTCATGTATAATTTGAATGGCGTGGTTCAAGTCTCCGGGGTTGTCACCTATCTTTACGTCAATACGGGCACTACCGGACAATAGCCCCATCATTTCGATGAAAGCATGCAGGATATCAGATTCCGTGATGATGCCGACCAGGCGATCTCCCACTTTTACAGGTAACCCACTGATTTTGTTTTTGTAGATAAGCTGCGCGGCGATTTCGATGTCGTCGTCCGGTGCTACTGTCAACGGAGACTTGATCATCATATCCGTCAGTGTCAGATCACCCAGCATTGACGGGATTAAGGCTTGTTTGAGATCTGCCAAGGTCAGCAGACCCCTTAAGTTTGATTGGTTGTCCACAACCGGCAGGTGTCGAATGGAGTTGATTTTCATCAGCTCCAGTGCTTGTTGCACGGTGGCTTGAGCGTTGACCGTAATGGGATTGGGAACCATCAAGGATTCGATTTTCATCGAGCCGCCCTTTCTTGTGAGATTGAGTAACCAATTAACAGCAGGATAACATCTTGATATAGAATGAAACAAGCCGTTTTTTCCAATCTCGGGATTGCGGCGCTATGATCCTTTTTTTACAGGTTGATACTCGCAAAGTGGTTCCTGGGCCATGTAATTTCCTGTGGCCTCATGCGCCCTGGCCCGGCAGCCACCGCATACGCGGCGATACTCGCAATAACCGCACTTATCATCCAATGCGTTAAAGTCTCGAAGATTTTTAAAGTGCTTCGAATTTTTCCAGATCTCATCGAAAGGCGTTTGGGTGACATCTCCACAATCAAGATCCAGAAAACCACAGGGTTGCACAATGCCACGGTGGGAGACGAAACAGAATCCCGTACCGGCCAGACAGCCCCTGGTGACGGCGTCTAATCCGTGGGATTCAAATGTTACGGTCTTGCCCTCCTTGCGGGCGCGTTGGCGCAGTATTCGATAGTAGTGGGGCGCGCAGGTCGCTTTGAGTTGTAAAGACGTTTTTTCCCTTTGATCATAAAACCAGTTTAGGGTCTGCTCATACTCTTTGGCATTGATCTCCTGGTCCACGATATATTTGCCGCGACCGGTGGGGACCAATAGAAAAATGTGGTGGGCGGCAGCGCCTAAGGATTCGGCCAATGCCAGTATTTTTGGAATTTGATCCAAATTGGTTTTGGTGATGGTTGTGTTGATTTGAAATTCAATACCGGCCGCCTTGGCATTCTCAATTCCCATTAAAGCACCATCATACGCCCCTTGCACCCCGCGAAACTTATCATGGCTCTCGGCGTCAGATCCGTCCAGACTTACGCTGATGCGCTGAATGCCTGATTGCGCCATTTTTTGGGCAATCTTCGGGCTTACCAGCGTACCGTTGGGCGACATAACCATTCGCATCCCTTTATCATTGCCATACTTTGCGATATCAAAAATGTCATCCCTCAACAAAGGCTCCCCGCCTGTTAAAATGATAATAGGCTTGGCCACTTTGGCGATTTCATCCAGTAGTTTGAAAGCGGCCGGGGTGTCCAATTCACCGGAATAAGGGCCGCTGGTGGCGGATGCTCGACAGTGCACACAGTTGAGGTTGCAGTTTCGGGTGGTTTCCCAGGCCACCAGTCGCAGAGCAGGCGAATCGGATTTATGCCGGCCTTGTTCAGGCTTTTTCGAAGCATGGGGATGTTGCGCATGGGGATGTTGAGGTGTATGCATTGGCGCCTTCTCTATCTTTAAGTTTATGGGGATTGGTTCAGCTATTATTCAGGATCTCGGCCGCCTCTAAGGCGAAATAGGTCAGTATCATATCGGCTCCGGCACGTTTGATGGCCGTCAAGGTCTCCATCATCACACTCTGGCCGTCCAGCCAGCCCATCTTTGCGGCTGCTTTAATCATAGCGTACTCTCCGCTGACATTATAGGCGGCCACAGGAAGATCGAATTCATCCCGGATGCGGCAGATCACATCCAGGTAAGGCAGCGCCGGCTTGACCATTACGATGTCAGCGCCCTCTTCAACATCCATCGAGACTTCTCGAATGGCCTCTTGGGCATTGGCCGGATCCATCTGATACGTACGTCGATCTCCAAATTGGGGCGCCGATTCGGCCGCGTCACGAAAAGGGCCGTAATAGGCGGAGCTGTATTTTGCCGCGTAAGACATGATGGGGATGCGGCTAAGATTCTCTTCATCCAAAGCAGAACGGATCTCAGCCACACGTCCATCCATCATATCGGACGGTGCAACCATATCCGCACCGGCTTGGGCATGGGAAACCGCCGTGCGCGCCAACAGGTCCAATGATGCGTCGTTGTCGATACGGTCTCCGTCAACGATACCGCAATGGCCATGGTCGGTATAGGCGCAAAGGCAGACATCGGTGATGACCGCCATATCCGGCAGCTTATTCTTGATGGCCTTGATCGCCTCTTGAACCACACCATTTTTGGCATATGCCTGGGTGCCCAGAGCGTCTTTTCTATCAGGGACGCCAAAGAGTATGATCGCTGGTATGCCGAGTTCAAACGCATGGTTGGCCACATCGACCAAATGATCATTTGACAACTGATATACCCCCGGCATACTGGCAATGGGATGTTTCACATCTTTGCCGTTCACGGCAAACAACGGCAATATCAGATTCTCCGTATTGAGCCGGGTTTCGCGTACCATGCGTCTGAATGCTTTGTTTTCTCGCATCCGGCGGGGACGGTAATCGGGAAATAGCATATTGGACTCCGTAAGCTTAATCTATATGGATTGGGCGATCTCTTCGTCAGTCAGATAGCAGGCAGGGTCAGGCGCCCAGACATTTGCCGATATGGCCTCGGCGCGCACTCTGAAATTACCACCGCATACATCCAGCCAACGGCAGGTGGCGCATCGTCCCTGAACGTGTTTCTTTTTCTCCTTCAATTGAAGCAGCAAGGGATCTTCCGGTTTGGTCCATATTTCAGAAAAGGGCCTGCGGCGTACATTGCCGAAGCTGTGGTGGCGCCAGAACTGGTCGGCGTGCACACTGCCGTCCCAGCTCACGCAGCCGATGCCGCGGCCTGAGTTGTTGCCTTCGTTCATTTCCAAAAGTTCCAATACTTCTTTGGCGCGATCTGGATCCTCTTTGAGCATGCGCATGTAAAGATAGGGCCCATCCGCATGATTATCTACGGTGAGGACCTCTTTGGGCTTATTTTTTGCGTGTAATTCTTTGGTGCGGTCAATAATCAAATCCACGGCCTTGCGCGTCTCTTCATGGGTCAGATCATCTTTTACCAACTCACTTGCGCGGCCGGCGTAGACCAGATGATAAAAGCAGACCCTGGGAATTTCCATCTCTTCCAGAAGGTCAAAAATGCCCGGTATCTCTGTTACATTGCGTTTGTTGATGGTAAAGCGAAGTCCTACTTTTATACCAACATCCTGGCAGTTGCGAATCCCCTGCATCGCTTTGTCGAAGGCTCCTTTGACGCCTCGAAAGTGATCATTGACCGGTTTCAGCCCATCCAGGCTGATGCCGACATACGACAGGCCGATATCCTTGAGGATCCGGGCAGTTGCTTTATTGATCAATGTTCCGTTTGTGGAGATCACCGCACGCATGCCCTTTTCCACGGCATAGGCGGCCAGCTCCGGCAGATCCTTGCGCACCAGGGGTTCGCCTCCGGAAAAAAGAAGGACGGGAACGCCGAAGTCAGCCATATCATCTATCATTTT
>JASFKE010000496.1:0-4015 GCA_050118795.1 Desulfobacteraceae bacterium
TCCGTTGCGCAGCATCAAGTCCAAGCGTTGGCGGTAGATCTCGGAACGGTCATTGCGCGCCTCTATGGACAAGCCCTCTGGAAGGATCTCTTTGATTTCATTTACTTTATTATGTACAGCGCTGGAGACCGATATCGGCGTTTGGCCGCTGATGCGGTATATGTCCAGCTTCACCGCACGCTTGCCGTTAAAGGTCGCGTAACTGTCGGTCTCTTCAAATCCATCACGGATCACGGCAATCTCTTCCAGCAATACCTGGGTACCGTCGTTCGCCGTGATGATGGGGATTTGCGCGAACTCATGGGCATAATCCCGGCGCTCCTGAACCCTGATGAGAACATCTCCGGCCGAGGTCTTGATGGCGCCGCCCGGTAAATCGATAGCCGCCTGGCGAAGGGTTTGAGCCACCGATGAGAGTGTCAGGTTGTAAGCCCTGAGCTGGCTTTGGGGGATTTCAATGCTGATCTCATAGTCCCTGATTCCGGATAGATCCACCTGGGTGATATCGGGGTCCTGGAGCAACTTGTCCCGAACGATTTCAGCCATCTCCCGCAGGACCCATTCGCTTTGATCGCCGAAAAGGGCCAAAGAGACCACATAGCGTTTGCGCTTGGTCACTGTGACCCGGGGATCTTCCGCATCTTCCGGCATGGAGGAGATGCGGTCTACCTCATTTTTAACATCCTGGGCCACCTGTTGCGCATCTTCGCCTTCCAATACTTCCACCGTAACACGGCCGGTGCCTTCAGAGGCCATTGCTGTGATCTCTTTAATACCTTTGATATCCTGAACAGCCTCTTCGATGGCCAATACGATGCCCCGCTCCACCTCCTCCGGGCTGGCGCCAGGATAGGCCACGCTGATATCGACTCTGTCCAGGTCAAAATCGGGAAACACCTCCTTTTTAATGCGAAATCCCATCATCAGACCGCCAAGCAGCAATACCAGCATCAGCAGGTTGGCGCTTACCGAGTGGCCTGCCATCCAGGTGATGGGGCCGCCCGCAGAGGGGGGTTGTTTTCGAAAGGGTGCCATTTATCCTTCCCTGATATGACTGACAAGATGCCTATTTTTCGGCAGTGGAGGCCGATTCCATCGACCCGGTCTCGGATCCGTCAACTTTTACCGCCATCCCCGGAACAGGCGTGGCCAGATCGGATACAACCAACTGCGCTCCGGGCTTCAGGCCGTCCTTTATCAGCACGGCTTGGTTATCCCGCCAGAGGGTGCGTACCTTACGAATTTCCAGCTTGCCCTCCGGATCCACCAGCCAAATATGGGTGTTGTCGCGCAGGGCCGATCGGGGAATACGAAAAGCCTCTTTAATTTCATGCCCTTGAATTTCCACGCGAACATACTCACCGATCAGCATGGCCGGAAAATTCGCGCCGGACGGCTGCATGCCCAGCGGGTCTTTTACGGCCACCACCACCCGGGCCATTCGCCCTTGTTCTTCCAGATCGCTGAGCAACTTGACCACCCGGCCGCTGCGAACGGCACCGCCATGGTACAGGATGCGGGCTTCGGCGCCGATTTCCCGGCGATAGTCGGGGATATCGACCCATCTCAACCGGTCTATGGGAATCGAGACCTGCACCCAATAGTCGTCAGTGCCCACCAGGGTGGCCAAATTTTCCTGCACCGCTATCATGGAACCTTTTTCCACTTTCCGGGAACGAATTACGGCATTAAAGGGGGCTATGATTTTTGTCCGCGCCAATTGGAGCCGGGCCGCCTCAAGCTCCGCTTGGGCCGCTGTCAGATCGGACTGCGCTTTTTCCAAATGCGGTTTGCGCAATGCCAGCTCTGCATCGGCTTCCGGTGCCGGATTGTCGCCGTTGAGCAATTTCCACTCCCGCTTGGCAACGTCCTGGCGCCCCAGCTCAAGCTTTAATGCATAGCTGGCGTCGGCCACGGCACTCTCTTTTTGAGCGGCGATCAGCTTATAATCCAATTCATCGATCTGCAGGATCTGTTCACCCTTGCGGATAATGCCGCCTTCGGTAAATTGGGGGTGGATGCGGACGATTTCTCCGGAGACCCTGGATTTCAAGGTCAACTCCTTGGCGGGTACGACGGTCCCCATGGCCTTGATGGCCACCTGTTGTGTTGCAGGATAGATTTTTTGAACAGTGACCAGAGGAACCATTTTGACCGGTGGTCGTTTGCGGACATTAGGGGCCGACTTTATCATCATCAGGTACCCGACGACACCGATGCCGATCGCCGCGAAACACAGCAGCAAGAGAATCCACCCGGAGGCGACGCCCAAGGGTTTTCCAATCGGGCCGATCCCCATCTCAGGGGTTTGAGAAGATTCCATTCTTTTGGTTTCCATATCCATTGGGTATTCCCCCACCGATTTTAAGAAGTCACCACCTGTTACCGTAAACCAGGTGTTGCATCCCGTTACTGCGGTGCTTTGGCAACGCCGGTGCCGGAGACACGGGGTTGTTGAACCCACGTTCCCCCCAATGCCCGGTGCAGATTGACCCGTGCCACCAGCAAGTCCGCTTTACGCTGGATGGTGGTGCGTTCCAGATTTTGCACGGTCACCAATTGGGTCAATACGGGCAGATAATCGCTCAAACCGCTGCGATATCGCGAGCGGGCCTCATTGAGTGCATTTTTGGCCGCATCGAGTTGTGTTTGCAGAGCTTCCAGATGGGCTTGTAATTTTTCTTCACCCACAAGGGCATCTTCCACCTCCTGCACCGCCGCCAGAATGGTCTGACGGTAAGCGGCCAGGTTCTCCTCCACCACCGCCTCCAGACGTTGAACCTCTGCCTTGCGACGACCGCCGTCCAAAAGCGGCGCCGTAATTGTGCCCACAAGATTAAGGAGCCAATTGTCCCATAAAAGGTTCAACTCCTGTGCCTGATAGGTGGCCCCGGCACTTAAGTCCAGCCGGGGCAGCCGGTCGGCTTTGGCGGAGGCCACATTCCAGTCCGCCGCTTCGAGTCGCCGCATGGCGCCCTGAATATCGGGCCTTGCCGTCAACAGTTGAACGGGCAGGCCCGTGGCGGGCACCTGTGCCGGAATTTCAAATGCCTGGGATGTGATCTGCGGTATCCTAAAAGGCGTTCGCCCCAACAGCAGGGCCAATTCATTGAGCAGTTGGCGCTCGCTACGCTCCACCAAAGGGATCTGGGAGCGGGATTGAGCCACCAGCTGGCGCTGTTGAAACACATCCAGGGCCGATGCCAGGGACTTGCGAAACCGTAGTTCCACCAGCTCCTCCAGGGTGATATTGGCCTCCAACTGCCGCTCCAGCAGCTGTTTCTGCATCCGCTGGGAAAGCACCCCGATCCATCGGCTGGCGACATTGGCGGTCAAGGTCACAGCGGCGGCGTTTAAATCTTCACGGCTGGCCTCAGCTGAGAGGGTAGCCGCCTCTTTTTCGGACCGTATGCGCCCCCACAGATCGACTTCGTAACTGCTGGACAGGCCCACAGAGTAGACTTCCACTGTATCCGTGCTGGCGGATTGCCCGTCGGACACCCGCCGTCGCGTCACCGAAGCGTCACTGCCCAGATTGAGGGCCGGATATCGCTGCGCACCGCTGATGACGGCCAACACCCGGGCCTGTTTAAGGCGCGCCCAACTCTGTTGCAGGGAGTAGTTGTTGGCCAGGGCCTCTTCGACCAAGGCATTGAGCTGGTCGTCGTTAAAGGTCTCCCACCAGCGCTGAACGTTTTCGGTTTCCGGGGCCGTATCGGAATAGGCTGAAGGCACCATCTCCTTTCCCGGTGCACGGGGGGCCGGAGCAAAAGGTGCACAAGCCCACAGCCCCGCGCTGATCAGCACTGCTGCGATAATTGAGCAAAAGGGTTTCATCTGTGTAACATCACCAATTTTCAATGGCCATCGCATCTGTTTTGTCATCATACCGGTGACATCATTGAGGCTTGGCCGTCTGCAGTTCGGTTATGGGGAAAATGCCCCTGATTGGCGGCCATGTCAAGGATAGGATAGAATCCATCCGATCTATTATATTGAAAGTGGCAGGATGCCG
>JASFKE010000497.1:0-4005 GCA_050118795.1 Desulfobacteraceae bacterium
CCACCAATACCAAAGCCCTGCGCGAGGATTCCGAACGCAGCGCGGCCATTCTCAGCCGTATTCCAGCCGGGCGCTGGGGAGAGCCCGAGGATTTTTCCGGCCCGGTAGTGTTTCTGGCCTCGCCGGCATCGGATTATATGCATGGCACAGTGATGCTGGTGGATGGTGGCTGGATGGGCCGTTAGGCATCAGGAAAAACATCGTATCGAATAACAACCAGAAAGGCGATTAACATGAACGATAAATTCAAAGCCGCATTAGCCAAACGCATAATTCCAGTCGTGGCCATACATGACGCCAAGGATGCCGTCCCTTTGGCTGAAGCCTTGATCAAAGGTGGACTGCCTAGTGCTGAAATCACCTTTCGCACGGACGCTGCTGAAGAATCCATCAGAGCTATGGCCAGGCGGGGAGACATCACCGTTGGGGCCGGAACTGTGCTTAGCGTGGAGCAGGCCCAAAGGGCACTGGATGCCGGAGCGAGTTTTGTAGTGGCCCCGGGCCTGAACCCAAAAGTGGTCCGCTTCTGTCTGGACAACAATGTTCCCGTTGCACCGGGCGTGGCCACCCCCACCGATATTGAAACTGCCATGGACCTGGGCCTGACCATTCTCAAATTCTTTCCCGCTGAAGCCTTCGGCGGCTTAAAAACCTTAAAAGCCATGAGCGCCCCTTACCAGGCAGTCACATTCGTTCCTACCGGGGGGCTCAATGCCAATAATGTCGGGGACTATCTTAAATTTTCAAAGGTCGCTGCCGTAGGCGGAAGCTGGATTGTAAAATCCGACGATATCGCAAATGGCAAATTTGATGAAATCACCCGGCTGACCAAAGAAGCGGTTTCCATTGTAAAGGACCTGCAAAACTAAAAGTATTAATAAAGGAGCGTAGATAATGACACTTAAAATCAAACCTGCAGATGAATGTAAATATGACGCCCTTTCATTGGGTGAAGTAATGTTGCGCCTGGATCCTGGAGATTTACGGGTGCATACCGCCCGTACATTCCGCGCCTGGGAAGGAGGCGGCGAATATAATGTAGCCAGGGGACTGAGACGCTGCTTCGGCATGCGCACCGCGGTTGTCACCGCCCTGGCCGACAACGCCATCGGACGTTTGGTCGAAGACTTGATTTTTCAAGGCGGCGTCGACAGCAGCTTGATCAAATGGATGCCCTACGATGGCTTGGGGCGTTCGGTGCGCAACGGAATCAATTTCACCGAGCGGGGTTTCGGTATCCGGGGCGCCATGGGAGTATCGGACAGAGGCCATACCGCCGTTTCCCAACTGAAAAAAGGAGACATTGACTGGGAATACATCTTTGGCGAACTTGGTGTTCGCTGGTTTCACACCGGTGGAATATGCGCCGCTCTGTCTGCTACGACTCCGGAAGTGGTGGAGGAAGCCATGGCATGCGCTCACAAGCATGGCACCATTATCTCTTACGATCTGAACTATCGTCCTTCCCTGTGGAAAAGTGTCGGAGGGCAAGCCAAGGCCCAGGAAGTCAACCGCAAACTAGCGCAATATGTGGACGTTATGATCGGTAATGAAGAGGACTTTACGGCCTGCCTAGGCTTTACAGTTGACGGCGTGGATGAGAACTTGTCCGATCTGCCCATTGAAAACTTCAAGAAAATGATCCAGCTTGCCGTGAAAACTTACCCCAATTTCAAAATGACCGGGACCACCTTGCGGACCGTTAAAACCGCCGGTATCAATGACTGGGGGGCCATTTGCTGGGCCGATGGCCAAATCCATGAAGCCACCATGCGGGAGAATCTTGAAATATTCGATCGCGTGGGAGGCGGAGACAGTTTCGCCTCGGGCCTGATCTATGGCCTGATGACCACCGGCGACCCCCAAAAGGCTGTGGAGTACGGGGCGGCCCACGGCGCGCTGGCCATGACCACACCGGGCGACACCACAATGGCAAACCTCAAGGAAGTAGAAAAGCTGGTTGCCGGCGGCAGTGCCCGCGTGGATCGGTGATGTTTTTTAATCAGGTTATATGACTCCAGTAAAGGAGGGGGATGCGAAAAACCGGGGGGGCTGTTTCCGCAGCAACTTTGAAGGACGGCATTGGAATGGTATTTAATCAGAAGTTCGTCCCCTTATGGATATGTCTTGTTTGAAGATTTTACGTAAATTGTTAAATATTTAGAAAGATACTCTATCTTTTCAAGGAGGCGCTCATGCCATCTTTTTTAAGCGACGATTTTTTGCTCTATTCGGATGCGGCCCAGCGGTTATACAACGATTTCGCATCCCCCTTGCCGATATTCGATTATCACTGCCATCTGCCCGTGCGCGATATCGACGAGGATACCCGTTTTGCCAATCTCACCCGCATATGGTTGGAAGGTGATCATTACAAGTGGCGGGCAATGCGGGCCAATGGGATCGATGAGAAAAACATTACCGGGGATACTTCAGATTTTGTAAAATTCAAGGCTTGGGCGCGAACAGTGCCAAAGACCCTTAGAAATCCGCTTTACCACTGGACCCATTTGGAATTAAAACGCCACTTCGGCATCGACCAACTGCTAAATAGCGACACCGCGGAAAATATCTATCATACCTGTACTGAAATGCTTCAGAGTCCGGAGTTAAGCGTGCGGGGAATTCTCAAAAAAATGAATGTGCGGGTGGTTTGCACCACTGACGATCCCACCGACGACTTGAAGCATCACAAAGGGATCGAAAAGGATCAATCCTTTGATGTTCGGGTCATACCTGCCTTTCGTCCAGATGCTGCCCTTATGGTGGATCATCCGGCCTTTTTTAACGACTGGCTCCAAAAACTGGAAGCAGCCAGCGCAGTGACGGTGGATTCCTACAGCAATTTCCTGGTAGCCCTGGAGCAGCGCCATGCCTTTTTCCACGATGCTGGGTGCCGCCTGTCAGATCATGGTTTGGAGCGGCCCTATGCCGAAACTTTTAACGAAACGCAAATAGCGCGGATCTTCGATAAAGCCCGCAAGATGCAATCGCCTACCGCTGAAGATGCGCTGAAATTCAAATCCGCCGTCTTGCTGGCCCTGGCCGAGATGGATGACGGACGCAACTGGACCCAGCAGTTTCATTTCGGCGCACTGCGTAATACCAACACCCGTGCCATGCAAACATTGGGACCAGACAGTGGTTACGACACCATCGGTGATTTTGATATTGCCAAGCCCCTTGCGCGTTTTCTTGACCATCTGGATCGGCAACAGCGCCTGGCGAAAACGATTTTATATGTGTTAAACCCTCGCGACAACGATCTGATGGCAGCCATGTGCGGCAATTTTCAGGATGGAAGGGTTGCCGGTAAAATCCAGTTCGGCTGTGCCTGGTGGTTCAACGACCAGAAAGAGGGCATCGAACGCCAGCTAAACGCCCTTTCCAATATGGGGCTTTTAAGTCGCTTTGTTGGCATGTTGACTGATTCGCGCAGCTTTTTGTCCTACCCGCGCCACGAGTATTTTCGGCGGGTGTTGTGCAATCTGCTGGGAACCGATATCCAGAACGGCGAGCTTCCGGATGACTTCGATCTGATTGGATCGATGGTGCAAGATATCTGCTACCGAAACGCCGTCAATTACTTCGGTATCGAAACATCATAGTTGTACAAGGGTCCACCCCATAGTTGCATAAAAAAGATGGCAAAAAGTCTAAACTGCAATCATGTTATCTGATTTATTGCCGGATGAATAGTTGATGGAGAACAAGTGCATAGCTCAAACAGTATTGGTGATACATCAGATAGAGAAAAATCAGTTATCGATGTTTGGGATTTTGGTGCTGAGCAGCTTTTAGGTGAAAATATAAATTATAATAATCTATTAACTGTTGACAAAATTAATGATTTCTTTGACGAATATATAGAACCTGGGGCTAACGCTGTTACTTTTCCAATGAGTTTTACCGTCGGAGACTTAAGCTGGTCGGCAATAAAAACAAACAATCTGCTAAGGACATCCAATACCCTTGTTACCCGATATGATGAAAATGTTAAACTTA
>JASFKE010000498.1:0-3999 GCA_050118795.1 Desulfobacteraceae bacterium
AGCCTACCTGCAGCGGGGACTTGCCGGCAGTGTCGTAAGTGATGTTGTAAACAGATCGAGAGGAACAAAAGCTTCCCACATCGAGAATTTTTTCCTGTTTACCGTTGTAACTACAATCGTTCTCTGAATAGGTACAGCCTTTCGCCGTGGTGGTGCCTTCGGTATTGCGGAAGTCGATGATGCCTGAGACACGGATCACTTGAGGAGAGTTATCAGATAACGCATCTTTAAGCTGTACGGGTGTAGTAACCGTCACAACACTTCCCCCCGCACCGCCTGTGACACCGGCAGCAAAGCCTATGGGGCTATCGGATGAGCCGGAAGTTGCAGTGTCGTCGGAAGTTGCCGTGTCATCAGAAGTTGCCGTGTCGTCGTTAGCATCGAACGACCACTTTTGATTGCCCCCTCCCTTCCAATGCCACTGAATAACGCGTGCCCCATTCTCCTTGCTGGATTTAAAAACATCCATAACCAAATCATTGTATTTGGATATGATCGCATATTCTCCATTCCCCTGATCCGAAATATTCCATTTTTGGTTGTCGTAGTAGGAACAACTCCACTGCTGTAAGTTGGTACCGTAGTCTTTGGACCAGCCGCTGACATCGGCACATTTTCCACTGCCGACGTTCTTAAGCACAAAATAGTTGGCGGGATCTCTTTCCATTTTCCATTGCTGATATTCGGAACCACTGCAATTTTGGCTTTGCAATAGGGCGCCGTCCGTGTTGTTCGATCCTTTAACGCCGAGACACTTACCAGCATGAACACTGACAATGGTGGAAACTGAACCATCAGTTACCGAAGCTGCATCAGCTGAATAAGATAGCGTCATCTGAAACACGGCCACCGCTAATACAACCACCTGTTTAGGCACACAAGTGAATATGTTTTTCATCAAATCTCCATAAAAGCTTGTTATCTTGGTTTTTGCACGAACCTTTAGCGTCAACAAGTCGCCAGGTAATTTAAGGATCTTCTGATCAATTTGTGAATCGGCACGTGACGGCTGAAATGTCCCGACTCTGGGTTGGGTATAAAACGAGATAACCATAATCCAGGTCAAGGCGGATAGAGCCCGCGATAGCGAACTATCAGTAAGCCTTATGATGGATGTGGTGCCGTGACATCCCCAGCCACTACACAATGATTAACTTGGTTAATCATGGGATTCTACATGATAGAAGGGTCCAGCAAGGTATTGATTTCCAATTTTATAAGCTGCGTAAGATTAGTGATGCTTTTCGTTCGAATACGAACTTACTACGAGCTAACTTAAGCATGGATTCTGTACATCGTAAATGTGATGCAAGTCAAGTCCGATTTTATGATTTGGACCTGGGAACGCCCAAAGCGTTTTTCAGCGGCCATATTGCCGGTACCGTCATGCGGGACTACTACCGCCCACTGTTTCTTTCAACATGGCCCCCAAAAAACGGAATATTCCCTACTGTCTGCCAGAAGTAGCCCCCATAGTTGCACAAAAAAGATGGCAAAAAGGCTAATAACACTTGTCAGCATTGAATTAACGGCATGCCGGAGATACGTTTGAGGAATAAACCAGTGGTGAACTTGAGGATCGGGTCTATTGTATGCCATCTTTTTTACCCCCATCTTAGCATGATTAGGGGGAAAGCCTTAAGGGCGCCAGATCCCGCGTTGGCAAGGATTTGCAGTAGCCTACTACGGCTGGTACCCTTACCGCCTTGACTCTGACGCCCTAAAGACTTTTGCAACGATGGGGTAGCCTTGCGCCTCTGACTTGGCAAGCAGATAAGTGCCCATGAGAAATCCAGCGGCGATACCCAATTCCTGAAACTGATTAAGGGTTTCTAAACCGCAAAAGTCGCAAAAACTTAATCCCAAGCAGACAAGTATCATCAGTCTCCTATGCTTCATAGCATCATAGCCTTTCTTGGCATACATTTTTAGGACGCTCCCAAAAACCGGCAACCACCCCTTCAAGAAATTCCTCCAACTCTGAGTTTTCGCTGCCTGCAGCACCATTTATAGTTTCCTCCAAGTCGGCTACTACTTCTTCAAGTCTTCCCGTGAAATCTCTGTCATCGATGTCTGCAGGAACTGTTGGCCTTGGGTCGGCATGCGCCTTGTCACCCATGGATTGGAGCTCGTGTGCCGTGCTGTCACCGCTTTGACCGCCGAGCAGTTCAATCATCTCATGGACCGTGGCCAACAGATCCTCCTCGTCCGTCATCACTGCTTCATCATTGTGGCTGTAAACATTTTCAATGGCCATGGAGGAACTCCTTTTGTGCAAGATTAGATAAAAAGCTTTCCACTCCGACCATATGTTTATCATTTGATGGGTTACATACCAGTAACTACATGATAAAAAAGAATTTTGATGGGGAAACTGCACTGACCTTTGTGTTAAATACTTCCCTTACCTGCTACATTATTTTCAGCATTGGAGGTATCTGCCATTATATTGCCCCCCAATGAAGAAAGGATTTTAAGGAAGATTATCGACGGTAAGGGGACACCCTTTATTTATGATTAGGGCGTCCCCAGAAGCATTTAGTTTGTTTTTATTATTTCTACCCAACGATTGTTAAGGGCATGTCCTGGTAACATTTCATCCAGTCTCATTAAGGTTCAATTGGTTTTGTAGCTGGCTGTCCTCAGAACGTTTGCGTTCGAATTTTGCACTCCAATTACACTATTTGCACTGATCGGTCGGATAGCTATTTCACTTTTCCGATGGAATATAGCCCGGTTGATTTACAAAAAAGATTGGCTCCCGTGACTCACTCGGTGAGGCAAATGGCAGATATTGCAGAATATAGACGACACCACAGCGCTCTATGCCTGATCATAGCGTCAAATAACGGCATACAATATATAAAGCCTTATGCATATGGAACAAATTGCGCATTGGGGACCCGCCAGAACCGTAAACCGGTAATGTACCGGTCAATCGTCTTGAATGAAGTTCAAAGGCTTGGCACGCTACTTGCTTTTGTGAACTCAATGAGTTTCTATTCCCTTCGATTCAAGGGACTCAGCAAAAAAACAATTAAACCTTTATCTGCCGGACAATTTTCCATCGTAAGAATATGATCACCATGGATTCTATTAAAGTGAGAAGACTATGAATGATCTTAAAAAGGATATTAAATCCATTGTAGAACTTATCAGCCAGGTCGCCCCAACTTTGCAGGCAGACCGAAATTACTGCCATTAACAGCGGGTGAAGTCAGGCGTCGATTGATTACAGAAAAATATCACAACGAGCAGCCCCCCCAAAAGACCGAACGATTCACAATAAACTCCATGAATTGGGCTTTAAATCCCAGACAGTTGCTAAATTCAAGCCGGTCAAAGAACGCGTTAACAGACCACATATTTGGAAATGTCAATTTTCACAACAAGATAAATCCTTACTTTTTATGGGTATGGGTGCGTCGAACCGACGTTTTTGTGTCAAACTCATTATTATTCCAATAGTGAACTGCCGTTTGGCAGGGGCGAATTACAACCAGACTTACTATGGGGGGATAACCTCTCCTTAAGATATTGCTGATGGCGAAGCTACAAACTACGAGCACCAACTGATTTTGATGTTTACTTCAAACAAACTGAAAGGGGCAATTAATGCAAAAAATAAATCGGGTAGGTCTTCTTACTTGTTTCATTTTCTTAATCTCTATCGGTAACGCCTATGCCGCACCTGATAAGGGTGATCGCCGCAGCGCGCATCTTTTTTGGGAAACCACCGATGGAACTACAGACGAGATGATGCCTCCTGACAGGATGATTTTTTTTGACTGGATGATCCCACTCGATGGCGAGATGCCTACCGACTGTGAGATGCCTTTCGACGGTGAGATTCCTATCATTGGCGAGATACCTGACGGTGTGATGCCTACTATCGGCGAGATGCCTACCGATGGCAAGATGCCTACCGACGGCGAGATACCCACCGACGGCGAGATACCGACCGATGGTGAGATACCGACCGACGGCGAGATACCGACC
>JASFKE010000499.1:0-3995 GCA_050118795.1 Desulfobacteraceae bacterium
GTGTACTATTTCAGACACAAAAGTCAAGCCTGCTTTCCCCTATTATGGGCAAAATTATAATGGGTTTTACATATTATGGTAAATCGGTAAAAAATCGATTCCATCGCGGCTGATAACTATTATTAATATCGAGTGAAATGACGATGGATGTAGCCTGACCGATAATTCGATTTCGCTCAACAAATCCAAAGTATCTTGAATCACCGCTGTTATCACGATTGTCACCCATCATAAAATATTCACCCTCAGCAATGGTAATCAAACCAAATGAACGAAGTGATGGGCGCACAGGTGTAAACATTACAGGATGTGGTGTGTCGCGTAATTTTTCAATAAATCCGTATTGGTTCGCATCGATGCTAAGTGAAGGATTATTTATTTTTAGGTCATTGATTGGTTCATACTCTATCTTTTCACCGTTAATGACAAGCTGATTATTCCGCATTGCTATAGAATCCCCAGGGACACCGACAACTCTTTTAACCAAACGTTTGCCATCGGCGGGTGAAAAAAACACGACTATATCTCCTCGTTGCGGGTCACCCCACTCAGCGATATGCAATGTTGTGTATGGAATTTTTAGATCATAAGCGAGTTTATTTACAAATATCCGATCACCTTCTATAATTGTAGGTTTCATAGACCCGGTAGGCACGATATTCCAATCTGCTATAGCTGACTTAAAAGAGGTTGCGATAATCAATGCAACAAAGATTGAGCAGCCCCATCCATTCCAAAGTATTTTTAGATTTGTCTTCCAACTTTTTTTCACTTTATTCTCCTTAATAAGACAAAGCACCGCCGTATTCTTTGGACACTATAGCACCTGTACAGTATAATATCAATGGATAGGTTGTTGTAGAAGCCTTTAGGGCGCCAGATTCCGCGCTGACAAGGGTATGCAATAGCTTATACTACGGCGCCCTCTCCCGGAGGGAGAGGGCGCAAGGCCGGCAGCGAACTGGCATTATCCTCAAAGATTCTGGTTTAAGGGATGTATGCCTTACATTGCTATCGAGGAGAGTAGTAATCCAGCAAGCATATCAAGAAACTTATCTTTAAGCCTATTTCATATCAAAAAACCTAATTACAGCAGAGTCATAATCTGACGTTGGAACTGTTGTCGGTGATATGTCGTCGATTACGTCAACGTTATGAAGCAATTAACGTACCAAGTTGATAAATATCAGCGATTACAAATTTTAGACGTGCACTGCCAAACATAACACGCAAATAATGGCATCAATGCGCCAAGGTGTTTTTGAACTGATTAGTGCAACATGCGTAACCCAATGTAACAACATATGCCAAAATCGTAACTTAAAAAGAAAGACGGCTATGGATTGGCACCAGGCAGGGCCGAAAAAAAATCCCACAATTGATGCTTGACTTTTATCTACAATTTGGTCACAATCTTGCAGCAGATTGACCTTGGAGCAGATTTAACACGTTATATTTCAAGCTGTTATAGAATGATGAGGTGTCAATGAGGTGCATCGATGCTGTTGAAGGGAGCGTTAAGTGCATACTGAAGCAGTTACATTCCACCCACCATCAAGCATCTTCTGATGATTCCGAATACATTCAACAAGTCAAAATGGTCATCGACGCTATAGATGAATATGCCGTAAAAAACCCGGAACTTATTGACGACCCTTCCATCCTCAAACAGGTCCTGTACACCTATTCGCGTCAGCTTTGGCTCAAGGGTCAAAAGAACTGTAAATCTGCATCTCAGACCAAGCCGGAAGATCAGATGACTGACAATGACGATTATTATACCTACTATTATGACTTCCTGTATAACCGCGGTGTCTATCCAAGTTAGAACGGCTAAAGAGTTTTGCCGACTTAGGTTGCATCAACAATATTCAATGGGATTAAGGATTTGATATGAAAGAGGTGGATGAACAGGATCTGAAAGCTGAGATTGATGAAATTTCAAACAAGATCGATGCGATTATTCAGAACATAGAGCGTATGGACCCGACCAAAGAGGAGCCGGATTCGAGCGGGGACTAAAATTACACACTGCAACAACCTGAAACAAAGCTTGTTTGGTCTGCACTTAACATAGATGATTTGATTAAGGAGAGGCTATGGCTTTAACCAAAAATGATGTTGTTGCTAGAATACACGATTTGGGTTTCACTCAAAAAAAGTCCACAGATGTGATAGAGTCCTTATTGGAGATCATAAAATCAGCGTTGGCCGACGGCGATGATGTATTGGTTTCCGGTTTTGGAAAATTTTGTGTGAGAGACAAACAGCCCCGCCGGGGACGTAATCCAGCCACAGGCGAAGACCTGCTGCTGAGAGAACGAAGGGTAGTGACCTTCAAATGTTCCGGAAAACTGAGGAATAAAATCAACAGCCAATAAGCGATCATCCCTCCAGCCAAAGCGTTTGATAGGGATTCAGGCGCAATGCATCAGTTGAAAGGAGTCGATTGCTCAACAGATCCCGCAATTGGGGCGACACTCCCAGGGCTGTCAATGAGAGCGACACAGCGCCTGCGCCTACATTTGTCACTGCATATATCTCCTGTGATGGGACCCGGCGCCGCACCCCAAAAACACGATGATCCAGCTCCAGAACCTCAAATCCGGCATTGGGATGAAAAGCGGGTTGCGAACGCCTCACCTTCAGCATGTGGCAATAAGCAGAAAAAATCTTGGCCCTGAAGCTGCCCGAATCTTCCAACTCTTTGAGAAGTCGGGGTAACTTCAACTGCTGCCGATTGATGGATCTGGCACGCCCGGTCATTTTGACACCTGCGTGCCAGTTTCGCGAACCGACCAAACTATGAATATACACCGCCGGAACCCCCGGCAGGGTCATCGCAATGGCCTGGGATGCAAGATATTTATACGGATCGGCGCCCATGGCGTCCACATATGTGAGATTGAGCTCGTAGGGGCTTTGGGAACCGTCAGAATTATCTTTATAGGAGACCTGGCCACCATTTCGCAACGCCAGTTGGGTCAGTCTGTCGATTTGCTCGGCAGAGAGTATGCCCTCGGCAGGCCTTACGCCGATACCATCATGGGAGGCGGTAAAGTTAAAAAAAGTCGTATGTTCCGATGGTGTGCTCAAACTTTGTGCCCAGCGGCTCAATACGCTCGCATCACCGGCGTCAAAAGCATACAGCAAAAGAGGGGGCAGGGAGAAATTATAGACCATCTGCGCTTCATCCCGGCCATCGCCGAAGTAACTGACATTTTCATCATGGGGAACATTTGTTTCCGTGATGATGATAACCTCCGGTGCCACTTGGTCCAAGATCTTCCGAAACAGACGAACCATGTCATGGGTCTGGGGCAGATGGATACACCGGGTCCCAATCTGCTTCCAGAGGTATGCCACCGCATCCATGCGAATCAAACGGGCCCCTTTGTCGATATAAAAGAGCAGGACCTCCACCATTTTGGTGAGCACATCCACACTTTGGTAGTTTAAATCGATTTGGTCATCACTGAAAGTGGTCCATACCTGCACCTGCTCACCGGATGTTTTGGTAACGGGCGTCAGCAGCGCAAGGGACCGTGGCCTCGTCACCATAGACAGATCGGTTTGAGCAGGGACCTCAATGGCCAGATCTCGATATCCGGGTTCATCGGCAAGATAGCGTCTGAACCATTGGCTTTTGGCGGATACGTGGTTCAACACATAATCCACCATCAGATCAAATTCCCGTCCAATCCGCTCAATATCCTGCCAGGTACCCACCGCCGGATTAACCGTTTTGTAGTCTATTACAGAGAAGCCGTCATCTGAAGAATATGGAAAAAAAGGCAGCAGATGGATGGCTGAAAAGCTCTCTTTCAAATATCCACAGGCAAATTCACATAGCGATTGCAAAGGCGCACACCCATCGTCCACCAAAGTATCGCCGTAGGAGATCAGTACTGCATCAGCCTCTGAGAATCGACTTGAAATCGCACGGTTTGGCCGTTTAAAGCGATCGATCAAAGCAGCCAGCCGCTCAACAGCCG
>JASFKE010000500.1:0-3988 GCA_050118795.1 Desulfobacteraceae bacterium
AGCAGTGGCTTGCAGTGTGATCAGATCGTCATGCTTACTGGCTTTTACTCCCAGAAGGACTATCCGGAAAAACTACGCCGGATACGATATTATGACGATCAACACAAAAGACGCTTGGTCTTTTTAACCAATAATTTTTCTTTACCTGCATTAACTATTGCAGACTTGTATCGCTGCCGTTGGCAGGTAGAGTTGTTCTTCAAATGGATCAAGCAACATCTAAGAATAAAGGCGTTTTATGGAACCACTGAAAACGCTGTCAAAACTCAGATCTGGATCGCAATATCGGTGTATGTATTGGTGGCAATTATCAAAAAGCGGCTAAAAATCGAGCTGAGTCTCTACACAATATTACAGATTTTGAGCTTGACTCTTTTTGAGAAAATGCCCTTGAACCAAGCGTTTACACCGATCAATTACAAAAACAAAATTACTATTGCCCATATCCAATTGAATTTATTTGAATCTTAACCGGACACTACTGATTACAGGTATATAACTGACATCTTCACTTTGCCTTTAAACAAATTTGTTATGATTAACTGACAAATAGAGAGCCGGCACAATCATGTTTTTGGTGAGAATGAATGATGCACTGGTCTCAGCAGGGGTGGAGGTACCAGGATGGCTTATTTCGCAATGCAAACATCAGTTTATTCGATACAATGCCTTGATCGAATTTTGAGTTCATTCACTTGGCGATGTCGGTGCAGCTATTTTAGTCTTGCAGGCCCAACTTGCTGCACTGTTCTTTGACAGTTTGTAGATTTCATGCAGGCTGCTCATGATCATCTGCAACAAATTGTCTATTTTTCGTGTATTTATAAATGGTTGTTGTATAGGCACCTTTCCAAGTTTGATATTATCCTTCACTCAAAACTTGGTATCTATGCTCAGCTGAAAATGCGTCTACTTTTGGGGAAGCAGTGGATTTTTCCCAGCTGAAGAATATTGAACAATCCCTACGCCGCTTACTATCATAATAAGAGCTGCGAGGTGGTACATGTGAAAGGATTCATCGAGTAAAAGGACGGCACCCAGGATACTGAAAATGGGGCTCAGGTGGAGAAAGGGTCCTGCACGTCGTGCTCCAATGATCTCTATCGCCCGATTCCAGCACCAGTAACCGAGTATGGAGGCGAAGACGGCAAGGTAGACAACGCTGCCCCATAACGCTGATGTCATAGAAGGGCCTCTGCCTGCCACAATCCTATCCAAACCGAAAACAGGCAGCAGCATGGCGAATCCTGTTGCGAACATCACGGCCATTGCGCCGGTGGGATGGATGGCCTCCGGCAATCGTTTCAGCAATACGCTATATAGAGACCAGCTTAACACCGCTGCAAAGGCCCAACAATCACTGGCTGCCAGACGAAAATGGAGCAGATGCTGAATATCCGCACGGATCAGAATCAGAACAATACCGGCAAAAGAGAACAGTGTGCCACCGATTTCGAGTAATCTGATGGATCCACCGTACATCCAACGGGAGAGAAAGATGATGATGATCGGTGTGGTGGCATTGATTAAAACCGTGTTGATCACCGAGTTGACCTGAAGGGCCTGATAGATCAGAGTGTTAAATGCGGTGACTGAGAAGAAGCCCAGGACGGACAGCAAAACGAGATGTTTGCGGATCAAGGACCACTGGGCGGTGACTTTGGGCACAGCCAGCGGCAGCAGCAATACGCAGGCTGTCAGCCAACGGTAGAAAGCCAGAGGCACCGGTGCAATCTGTTCGTGGATGCCTCCGGCCAGCACATAGTTGCCGGCCCAGGACAAGACCGCAACCAGAAGGAATAGGTATGGCGCCATCGCTGCCGGTTATTCTCCGGCTTGCTGAAAATCGAAAAAAGAGCCTCGTCCCTCATGGATAACAATATCAAAGACATGGGCCGCACAGGCCACATCGTGGGTTCCCAACCCGATCAGTGCGGCAACGATCACCTCTTGATCTGAATTCCGCCCAGGGATGTTTCCGGCAGCGACATCGCCCATCTCTCCGTGGATCTCTTCCCGGGTCAGCCGACCTTGTTCGATCAGGCGGAAAAGTTCACCCCGTACGCAATTCTGTTCCCAGCTGTCCACAATGATCTTGTCGGCCGACATCACCAGCTCCGGATCCAACTCCGGATAGGATCCGACGGATGCGATGAAGGCACCAGGTGAGATCCAACCGTTTTGAAGCAGGGCCTCATCGGCTGTAGTGGCCGTAACAATGATGTCGGCGCCGTCCACGGCCGAGCGTATATCGGCGAAGGGCTGAACAGTGATGCCCAGTTCGGCCGACATCGCATTGGCGAACTCCCTGGCCGTTTCCGGGTAACAGTCGGTAACCCGGATGTCTTCAACTTCATATGCGCACCGCAGGGCTCGCAACTGCATACGCCCTTGTGCCCCGGCACCAATAATGGCGATACTGGCGACATCCTTACGGGCCAGATACTGTGCGGCCACCGCCGTTGCAGCGCCGGTTCGAAGGTCAGTGATGAAACCGGCATCGAGCACCGCCTTCAGGCGGCCCGTCTCCGGATCGATCAAAAACATTTCGGCCATGATATAAGGTAAACCCCGGGAAGGGTTGCGTTCCCATCCCCCGGCCCACTTCAGTCCGGCGGCATTTATATCCTTCAGAAAACCGGGCATGGCATTAGCCCAGCCTTCGGTTTCATCCATGATGAGTTTGAGTTTGGGCGGCATGACCGCATTGCCCTGACCATGGGCCTTGAACACTTGGTCCACCAGTTCAATGCATTTGGGCATGGTCAGGCAGGCAGCAATATCGCTGTGGGATAACAGCAGGGTTTTTTCCATGTCCAAGCACTCCTTAGAATTCTGTTTGTTATAGACTGAATCTATTTGACCGTAATGACCGGGCACATAGCTTTAACGATCACAAACTGAGCCGTTGAACCGAAAAGGATCTTGCCTACTTTTGATCGACGCTTTATGCCGATAATTATGTAGTCCACCCGTTTTTCATTGGCAAATGCGGTCAGGTCTTCGCCAGGGCTGCCACCACGGATCAGCAGATGGGTATCCACGAGAATTCCTGCGGTAGCCAATTGCTCAGCAGTGGATTTGAGATCAGCTTCGATGCCCTCTACCCTGACAACATCATCCGCGCGTTTGGCACTGATCGAGCGCACCAGGCTGATCGAACCGCCCAGTTGCTTTCCTAGCTTCATGGCCAGTCCGACGGCGTCTTTGGCCACGTTGGAACCGTCATAGCAAACCATCAGTCTCATGGTGTTCTCCTTATTTAGCACCCTATCCGATCAACTACCCGTTTGGGCGATTTCAGCCGATGATTTTCCGGCCAAACCGATTTTTTCGAGTGTGATCCCTTCCCGAAAGTAATTTGTGTCGTGTAGGATCGAAGTCAACTGGACGCAGATCCGGGTAACCGGCATATCCACGTCGACCATCGCGGCCAGTTCCAATGAAGGCACGTGAAGGCAGGGGACATCTTCGGTCAAGTAGCGGCTGCGAACGTTATGGCCGACGATATCCGTGTACGGGCTTTCCGGGCTGTTGACGTAATCATAGTAATTGCCGGTGTCGTTACTGCCGTAGTACATTTTCAATTGGTCCATTGTCGACATCAGATCCAAGCCCAACGCCTTACCCAGGGCCAGACGCTCGTTGTCCATCGCCAGCATCTGCTCGGCAACCAAGGGGGTGACGCCGTCCATGTAATGGCGAAAAGTGTCCGGCCGCTTTTCAATTTCTCCGTAGTTGAGCAGTACCGGCATCGGGTGCAATGTCTGGTTGAGGTTGTCTAGGTCGGTTTCCAGCAGGTTGGCGCCGGAGAAGTACTCGATATAACCTCCGAATATATCGTTCATGATGTCAACGGCAAACGCACTGGCAGAAGAAGGCGAGCTGGCGATTTTCATCCTAAACTTCTTTTTGTGGATCATCACGGTATTGTAAGTGCGGATACGGCAGGCATAGGGTAGCGAGGCCGTTTCGGAGATGGCCACTA
>JASFKE010000501.1:0-3980 GCA_050118795.1 Desulfobacteraceae bacterium
AAAATATAATAAGGTGGTGGATATTTGGGCAAAGGCCACGGATGATGTGGCCAATGAGATGATGGAAGCCATGAAAAACGCCCCTGTCTATGACGACAAGGGTAAACCCGTGTTGGACGAAAATGGCAAGCCTGTTCTATCCAGCAGCTTAAACCCCATTTACATGATGGCCGATTCCGGCGCCCGCGGCAGCAAGGACCAGATGCGGCAGCTGGCCGGAATGCGCGGTCTGATGGCCAAGCCCTCCGGTGAGATCATCGAAACCCCCATTCAGGCCAATTTCCGTGAAGGGCTGTCGGTGTTGCAGTACTTCATTTCAACCCATGGTGCCCGTAAAGGTCTTGCCGATACGGCTCTCAAAACAGCCAACTCCGGTTATTTGACCCGTCGATTGGCCGATGTGGCCCAGGATTGCACCATCTCCGAGCAGGATTGCGGAACGGTGATGGGGGTGGAGGTAGAGCCGCTGATGGAAGGCGGTGAGGTCATCCAGCGTTTGGGGGAACGAATTTTGGGCCGTGTAACGGTGGATGATGTGCTCGATCCCTTTACCGATGAAGTTGTCGTGCCCTCCGGCGTTGAGATTGATGAAAGAAAGGTAAAAGTCATCGAAGATGCGGGTATTACGCATATGAAGATTCGAAGCGTTCTGACGTGTCAAACCAAGCACGGTGTATGTGCCAAATGCTATGGTCGCGATTTGTCCCATGGCCATCGGGTTGAGATCGGTCAGGCCGTTGGTATTTTGGCCGCGCAGTCCATTGGTGAGCCGGGAACACAGCTCACCATGCGCACCTTCCATATCGGTGGAACCGCCAGCCGGCGTGTGGAGCAGGCCGATATTCGTGCCCGCACGGCTGGAAAAGTCAAATTTGTGGATGTTCACCTGGTGACCAACGCCGACGGCAATGCAGTGGTTATGAACCGTCGCGGGGGGGAATTCGCCATCGTGGGAAATACCGGGCGTGAACGTGAACGCTTTCCGGTGATCTATGGCGCCCACATCCTGGTAGAGGAGGGGCAGGCCGTCGAACCGGGTGACTTGCTGGCCACCTGGGACCCATTTACCACTCCCATAATCACAGAGGTCAGCGGTACCGTTAAATTCGGAGACCTGGTACCGGGAAAAACCATGCAGGAAAAGGTGGATGCCGTTACCGGAAAATCGAGTCGCACCGTTATCGAATCTAAGACCGGTGAGGAGCGGCCGAGAATTTCCATCAAGGGTGAAGATGGAAAGACCTCCAGGTTGGCTGGCGGTAGCGGTATGGCCCGGTATATCCTGCCTGTCGAGGCGATTTTAATGGTGGAAGAGGGTGATGCGGTGCGCGCTGGTGATGTGGTCGCCAAACTGCCCCGGGCCACCACCAAAACCAAAGATATCACCGGTGGTCTTCCCCGGGTGGCTGAATTGTTTGAAGTCCGCAAACCCAAAGAGACAGCTGTGTTAAGCGAAATCGAAGGGTATGTGAACATCGCCAAATCAACCCAAAAGGGCAAGCAGAGGGTGACCATTACGCCGGCGGATGTGGGGGATAAGAAAGAGTACCTCATCCCGCGCGGTAAACATATCAACGTATACGAAGGTGATTATGTAAAGGCCGGTGAACCGTTGGTGGGAGGGGCGGCCGTTCCCCAGGATATCCTGAGAATCAAAGGCGAGGTCTCTCTGGCGCGCTATCTGGTGGATGAGGTCCAAGAGGTCTACCGACTCCAGGGCGTGCGTATCAATGACAAGCACATCGAGGTGATTGTGCGGCAGATGATGCGGCGGGTTAAAATCATCGATGTGGGCGACACCGATTTCATCGTTGAGGAGCAGGTCGACCGCATTGCCTTCAAGGACGCCAATGACAACATTATTGCCAATGGTGGCAAACCGGCCACAGCCGAACCTTTGATCCTGGGAATTACAAAAGCCTCCTTGAGCACGGACAGCTTTATTTCCGCTGCTTCGTTTCAGGAGACAACCAAGGTGTTGACCGATGCATCCATATCCGGTGCTGAAGATTATTTGCGCGGACTGAAAGAGAACGTCATCATGGGGCGCTTAATCCCGGCCGGTACCGGTCTTGTCGATTTTCTGGGGATCGGTGTAACCAACAGTGCGTCGGCTTCACAGTGATTTTTTTTAAGGGATCTTTGAGCGGATGCCCCCCAACTGGAGAGTGCGGGTATCCGAAATGGCGGATCGTATTTAAAAAAAGATGGATAATCATTAAAATTACTTGACAACAAACAGGTACCTATATACAAAAACGATTTTTGCGCAGCCGCATTTTTACGCGATGAAAGCCTAATGCCATTCGCATAGCGGGGGCACGGATTTTCGGCCATGAGCCGAAGGGAGTAAGGCACGTCAGTGCTGCCACGTTGCGGTTGTCACCGGGTGCAGGGCATCCCGGTTTAAAGCAACCTAATTAAAGCGATACGAGGATAAAATGCCGACGATCAACCAGCTTGTTAAAAATGGCCGTAACCGGATTAAGAAAAAAACCAATACCCCGGCATTGAAAGGGGCGCCCCAAAAGCGTGGGGTTTGCACCCGGGTTTACACTTCAACACCGAAAAAGCCCAACTCAGCCTTGCGTAAGGTTGCCCGCGTGAGATTGACCACGGGTATTGAAGTGACAGCTTACATACCCGGTATCGGTCACAACCTGCAGGAGCACTCAGTGGTGCTTGTTCGCGGTGGCCGTGTAAAAGACTTGCCTGGTGTCCGCTATCACATCGTGCGCGGTACTTTGGATACATTGGGAGTCGAAGACCGTAGGCAGGGCCGTTCCAAGTACGGAGCCAAGCGTCCGAAGTAAGCATGAGTTTGTGCGAAAACCGATTTAACAACCAAAAGATGGTGTAGCAAATGCCGAGAAGAAGAGAAGTCCCAAAGCGCGTCATCATTCCGGACGCAAAGTATAACAGCAAGATGGTGGCAAAGTTTATCGCTTCAATCATGCGCGATGGTAAGAAGAGCGTTGCCGAATCTATCTTTTACAACGCCTTTGATGTTATTGAGGGAAAGACCAAGAATCAACCGCTCAAGGTCTTCGAGCAAGCTATGGACAATGTCCGGCCGATGATTGAGGTAAAATCCAGGCGTGTGGGCGGATCGACTTACCAGGTTCCCACGGAGATTCGGCCCTCTCGAAGAACTGCTTTGGCCATGCGGTGGTTGATAGGCTATGCCCGCAATCGCAGTGAGAGGGGTTTCGCCAACAAGTTGGCCGGAGAATTAATGGATGCCGCCAATCAACGCGGTGGTGCCGTGAAGAAAAAAGAAGATACGCATAAGATGGCAGATGCGAATAAAGCGTTTGCGCATTATCGCTGGTAAAAGGATACGGAACGATTTCGCAATAGGTTTTAAATGTCCACATATTGCTCGATCCCGACGGAGCGACAATTTTTAAACCCTATTATAACGTCTAATCGATAGTCCGCATCATGGGAGGACGAGATGGCTAAAGAAAAATTTGAGAGAACCAAGCCGCATGTCAATGTAGGGACCATCGGTCACATCGATCATGGCAAGACGACGTTAACGGCAGCGATCACCAAGCATAACGGTTTGAAGGGCAAAGCCGAGTTTATTCCGTTCGATCAGATTGACAAAGCGCCGGAGGAGAAAGAGCGTGGCATCACCATCGCCACCGCCCACGTTGAGTATGAAACCGACACCCGTCACTACGCGCATGTGGACTGCCCCGGCCATGCGGATTACATCAAGAACATGATCACCGGCGCGGCCCAGATGGACGGAGCGATTCTGGTGGTGGCGGCCGACGACGGTCCCATGCCCCAGACCCGAGAGCACATCCTGCTGGCACGTCAGGTGGGTGTGCCGCGCATTGTGGTGTTTTTGAACAAATGCGACATGGTGGACGACGAGGAGCTGATCGAGTTGGTGGAGCTTGAGCTTCGCGAGCTGCTGTCCAAGTATGAGTTTCCTGGAGACGACACCCCGATTATCCAGGGCAGCG
>JASFKE010000502.1:0-3971 GCA_050118795.1 Desulfobacteraceae bacterium
TATCCCTGGCCAGGTTCAATTGGCGCGTGGCATGCACCCTTTCCGCCTCTGCAATGGCGCGGAACAAGTGAGCAATCTGAGGAAGATCCTCTTCTTCGGCTTTTTCGGCATAGGCCAATAATCTGAAGTAGGCTTTGGCTTCTCCAACAAAAGCTTTGAACACATTCGCTTTGGTGTTCTCTTTCACAATGTCCATCCCCGTTATGTCAGGTTAAGCGCGATTTGGACGATCCGGCTCAAATATCGAGGGCAAAGCGAATTGCCCGGCGCACATCAAACATCTTCACCGGCGGCAAGGATGTTATCAATGATTCAGGGGGTTAAGGGTATAAGAACCGGCCTTTTCTTAACCGAATAATCGACATATCAGGCTGTGTCAACTTAAACTTGACAGATGGTCATGCCACCCCTTACATTACGATTGAGCGCTCGCTCAATATATAGGCTTCAAGATATAGCACCTTCTCCTGTGCCGATGACAGAACGTACATTCGAATTGCCCCTGAAAGATTCAAAACAGTGTGCGCTCTATAAAGGTATAACCTTATCTGATAACGTCGGATGATATGGTCTTTTTCCTGTCTTCGAGGCAATTCACGCCGAGATGCATGCAGCCATGATGCAAGCCTTGAATCACACGGTAGAGGGCGCTCATCCCCTATCGGAGGCCATCCGCAACTATTTTTTGGTCTGCCACCGGATGAGCGATCACATCGTGCTTATCTACCAGGAGATTCACTCATTGCCCTCCAGTCAGCGTAAAAAGGTTCTGGAGAATGAAGAGAGTATCATGGCTCTTTTCATCGGCGTCCTGGAGGATTCAACCGCCCGAAACGCGCTGCCGGTACTCGAAAAGAACGTCCTTAAATTAGCTGCCCACAACATATCCGTACTTGGGCGCATGTGGGCCTTTCGACGATGGAGGCTGCCGGCCGGCTATACCATCGACGAATATATCGAAGTTCAAACCGGCTTTATCTTAAGCCGCTACAGGCTTTAACCCCAATGCGGTGGCGAACCACTGCTGCGCCACTGGCGCCTTGACTCTGAAGCCCCAAAGGCTTTTGAAACACCGGGGTTGAGAATACAACACCACAGAGGGGAAAAAGGAGATCGCCATGTCACAGGAAACTGACATATACAAACCCCGCAATCCCGTACGGATGGTCACCGCAACCGCCCTGTTCGACGGGCACGATGCATCAATCAATATATATCGCCGCATGCTGCAAGCCTCGGGGGTCGAGGTCATTCACCTGGGGCACAATCGCTCGGTCCAGGAAATTGTGGATGCCGCCATCCAGGAGGATGTTCAGGCAATTGCCGTATCGTCCTACCAGGGCGGGCATATCGAGTTTTTTAAATACATGGTGGATCTGCTGCGCCAGGCCGGCGCCGACCATATCCGCGTCTTTGGCGGCGGTGGCGGCGTGATCATCCCCGAAGAGATCGAGGCACTGGAAAACTACGGTGTGGCGCGTATTTACGCCCCTGAAGACGGCGCCCAAATGGGGCTGCAAGGCATCATCAACCACATGGTCAAAGCCTCGGACTACTCCCGTGCGTCGGAAAATAAGCCAGCGGAATCTCTAACCCATCTGAACACCCGCAACAAACTGCAGGTGGCCAATCTCATTACGACCCTTGAACAGACTGACGGCAGCGGCGATTTGACCCACCTGCGCGCGGCCATGGCCCAAAAGCGAATGGAATCCAAAGCACCGGTGATCGGCATTACCGGCACCGGCGGCTCAGGCAAATCCTCTCTCACCGATGAACTGGTACTGCGGTTGCTCAATGATTTTGAGACCCTGACGGTAGCCATCCTGAGTGTCGACCCGTCTCGACGAAAAACCGGCGGCGCGCTGCTGGGCGACCGCATCCGCATGAACGCCATCGACAATCCCCGTATCTACATGCGCTCATTGGCCACCCGTTCGGCCCAAACCGAAATCCCTTCATCGCTGGGTGACGCCGTGGCCGCCGCCCAGGCCGCCGGCTTTGATATGGTTATTGTAGAGACCGCCGGCATCGGTCAGGGCGACTCGGGCATCGTGGACCTGGTGGATCTGTCCATCTATGTCATGACCAGCGAGTTCGGCGCCGCCACGCAGTTGGAAAAAATCGATATGCTCGACTTTGCGGATCTGGTGGCGGTCAATAAGTTTGAAAAACGCGGCAGCGAAGATGCCGTGCGGGATGTGCGCAAGCAGGTGCAGCGCAACCGCAACGACTTTGGTCGACCGGCGGAGCAGATGCCGGTCTTCGGCACCATCGCCGCAAAGTTCAACGACGACGGCGTCACCGCCCTGTACCACGCGCTTTTGGAGCAGATCCGGGAAAAAACCGGCGATCCGTGGCAGAGCCTGCTACCCAAACCTGAAGTCAACACGTCCAGCTCTAAAACCATCGTCATCCCCCCCCAGCGGACCCGTTATCTGTCCGAGATCGCCCAGACCGTCAGGCGCTACCATCAAGAGACCGAAAAGCAGGTGCATGCCCTGCGCCGGGTGTGGCACCTGCAAGAGAGCGCCGGAGCGCTAACCCAGGGAAAATCGGGCCCGGACCGGGATGAACTGCTGGCACGGCTTAAATCCGAGGCGAACCGGGCCCAAGAGGATGTGGATCCCGGCACTGAGCGCTTATTATCCCACTGGGCGGAGACAAAAGCGCGTTATAACCAGGACGAGCTGGTCTATCTGGTGCGCGGCAACGAGATCCGGGTGCCGCTCTACTCCCAATCTTTGTCCCGCCAAAGGGTCCCCAAGATAGCCCTGCCCAACATCGACGATCCCGGCGCCCTCTATCGCTGGTTGCGCCGGGAACATCTGCCGGGGTACTTCCCCTACACCTCCGGTGTGTTCCCGCTCAAGCGCATGGGGGAAGACCCCACACGCATGTTCGCCGGTGAAGGCGATCCGGCCCGCACCAATCGACGTTTCAAGTTGCTGTCGGCCGACAGCGAGGCCAAACGGCTCTCCACCGCTTTTGATTCGGTGACCTTATATGGATTCGATCCCGACAGCCGTCCGGACATCTACGGCAAAGTGGGCAATGCCGGCGTGAGCGTATGCAGCCTGGATGATGTCAAAACCCTGTACGACGGCTTTGACCTGTGCGCTCCAACCACGTCGGTCTCCATGACCATCAATGGCCCGGCCCCCATCGTTCTGGCCATGTTTCTCAACACGGCCATCGATCAACAGGTGGAAAGATTCAGGGCCGACAAGGGCACAGAGCCCGATGCCCGGGAACATGATGCCATACGCCAAAAAACCCTCTCCACGGTGCGCGGCACGGTGCAGGCCGATATTTTAAAAGAGGACCAGGGGCAAAACACCTGCATCTTCGCCATCGATTTTGCCCTCAAGATGATGGGGGACATCCAGCAGTACTTCATCGACGAGAACGTAAAAAATTTCTACTCGGTCTCCATATCGGGGTATCATATTGCCGAAGCCGGGGCCAACCCGATCTCCCAGCTGGCCTTCACACTGGCCAACGGATTCACCTATCTGGAGTACTACCTGGCCAGAGGCATGGATATCGATCGTTTCGGGCCCAACCTCTCCTTTTTCTTCTCCAATGGCATGGACCCGGAATATACTGTTATCGGCAGGGTGGCCCGCCGCATCTGGGCCGTGGCCCTGAAAGAGAAGTACGGCGCCGCCGCCCGGGCCCAAATGCTCAAATACCACATCCAAACATCGGGGCGCTCCTTGCACAGCCAGGATATTCAGTTCAACGATATCCGAACCACCCTGCAAGCCCTTTGCGCCATCTACGACAATGCCCAGAGCCTGCACACCAACGCCTTTGACGAGGCCATCACCACCCCCACCGAAGAGTCCGTACGCCGGGCCCTGGCCATCCAGTTGATCATCAACCGCGAATGGGGTCTGGCTAAAAACGAAAACCCCATGCAGGGCAGCTTCATCGTGGACGAACTCACCGACTTGGTGGAGGAGGCC
>JASFKE010000503.1:0-3971 GCA_050118795.1 Desulfobacteraceae bacterium
ACCGGATGATCTGGATACCAACCTTCCGCTGAACCAAGACCATGATCGTCTTGTCAGAGAGATGCACCACCATATGGATACGGTTCAACATGTATCCTCCCTCCAGGAAAACAGTTTTGAATCGCTACTGAAATCATTGGAGGGCAAACGAAATTTACTTGCGGCCACACCTTCGCTGCGTCCCACAACGGGATGGATCTCTTCAAAATTTGGATACCGGGTATCCCCATTCACCAACCGCAAAGAGTTCCACAAAGGCCTGGATATCGCCACGAGAAAAGGTACCCCCATCATCGCGCCCGCTGATGGAATCGTCACCTATTCAGGAAAGAAATGGCTCATTGGCAACATGTTGACCATAGATCACGGATACGGGATGGTAACGAGATACGGTCATATTTACAAATTTAAGAAAAACAAGGGTGATCGCGTCACGCGTGGAGAGGTGATCGCGCTTGTCGGAAATACCGGCCGCAGTACGGGGCCCCATCTTCACTACGAAGTAAGGCTCAACGGGGTACCGGTAAATCCGAGTAAATATATTTTGGATTAGCAACGAGGCAGGCAGTTGTGTATCCTTTAATCGCCAGGAGCGTAAAAAAAAGCAACAAATAAGATAATCAGCTCCTTATATTATCAGTTGTATTAATTTATCGCTGGGGATTAAAAAATGATTGGCAACATCAATCGTGTAAGCGTGATGGTGGTTCTTGTCGCCCTCATGGTTGCAGCAACCGGTTGTTCCGTTTTTATCTCGACACCGCGTGTTGCCTGTATTCGAATTCACGACCTGGACAATAAATGGATCGAGCATGTCATCAATATAGATGATCCCCCCACGAGCGATTCGGGCATCCAGCTGGGCAATAAATATAGACTCCAACTCGACTTCGACTGGTTATGGAACACCGGCAGGCGCTCTGAAATCTATATGGAAGCAGCGACGGATTTGGACGAATCGAAGCTAACGCCCTGGATGCTCTGTAAATATAACTTCTAGACAGATCCAGCATCACTCATTCAACTGCGAAAACGCCACTTTTGCAGCTTGCAATGTCAACTCTATGGCCTCATCGTCATGGGCCGCCGACACAAAAGCCGCTTCAAACTGAGATGGCGCCAGATATATCCCCTGGGCCAGCATAGCCTGATAGTATGTCGAAAAACGGCTTAGATTTGATTTTTTGGCGTCCTGAAAGTTTGAGATCGGCCCGGCTGCAAAGTAGAGCCCCAACATAGATCCCACCCGATCGGTCGTCACTGCGATCTCGGCATTTTCGGCCTCAGCCTTAAGCCCGTCCAACAACTTCGCCGCAACCAGGTCCAGGGCTTCATAAAAACCGGCTTGCCCGATCTGTTTCAGGGTCGCAATACCCGCGGCCATGGCCAACGGATTACCGGACAAGGTTCCGGCCTGATAGACAGGTCCCTGGGGGGCTACCTGGGCCATCAGATCCCGGCGTCCTCCGTAAGCGCCAACCGGCAAGCCGCCACCAATGATTTTGCCGAAGCAGGATAAGTCCGGCTTGATATCATAAAGAACCTGAGCGCCGCCATAAGCCACACGAAAACCGGTCATGACCTCATCAAAAATCAAAATGGCGCCATAATGATCGCACACCCGTCGCAGTGTCTCCAGAAACCCATTTTCCGGCTTCACCAGGCCCATGTTTCCGGCCACGGGTTCGACAATAATTGCGGCGATTTTATCTCCCTTTTCCTTCATCAACTCTTCTACAGCCTGCACGTCATTGTACGGCAGCGAAAGGGTATGTTCTATGACACCCTGGGGCACACCGGGACTGCCGGCAATGGCCAAGGTCGCCACGCCGGAACCGGCATCCACCAGCAGTGTATCCGCATGGCCGTGATAGCATCCGTCAAACTTGACAATGGCATCTCTGCCGGTGGCGCCGCGGGCCAGCCGAATAGCGCTCATGGTGGCTTCTGTCCCGGAATTGACCATGCGGACCATCTCCACCGAAGGCACGGCGCGAACCACCAAATCAGCCAGCTCGATCTCCATTTCGGTAGGAGCCCCGAAACTGGTGCCCATTGCGATGGCTTTTTCAATGGCTTGGATGACGGACGGATGGCGATGTCCCAATATCATCGGACCCCAGGATCCAATATAGTCGATAAACACATTTCCATCCGCATCATAAAGGCGACAGCCTTGGGCACGGTCTATGAAACATGGATCCGTGCCCACCGATCGACAGGCCCTTACGGGGCTGTTGACACCACCGGGGATTAATTGACGGGCCTGATCAAATAGCATCTTCGACTTATCTTTTTTCATGAGTGCAGCATCCTTTCTCAAGGTAATTCAGCGGTTGACAACCATGGTGCCGCCTGGAAAAATAGCAGACTCGATAAGAGGGGTCAAGGCAGTCCATAGAAGCAGGGCACCCTAACGCACATAACAAACTGAGAAGACCGTGGCACTAAAAAAAACTCAAAAACTGGCAAAATTTCTGACCTATGTACTGGGACGCAGGCCGGATGAATTCGGGCTCGTACCCGAAAAACCGGGATATGTTCGTATCAAAGAGCTGCTTAAAGCTCTGAATCAAGAGCAGGGGTGGCGTCACATTCGATTGGCTCATCTTAAGGAGGTAGCGTTGACCGTAGTCCCTTCTCCCATCGAAATCAAAGACGACTGCATCCGCGCCTGCGACAGAACCCAAATGCCGTGCATCACCGAACCTGCAAAAATACCCAAGCTTCTCTACCTTGCCGTTCGCAGCCGGGCCTATCCCGTCATTGTTGAAAAAGGTCTGACCTCCGGCAATCACCCAACATTGGTGCTATCTTCTGACGAGGCCATGGCCCGCCGGTTGGGCCAACGCCGGGATCCGCACCCGGTGATGCTCACCGTGCAGGTGGCACAGTCAATGAAAAAGGGAACCCAATTCAAGCAATATGGTGAACACCTGTTCCTTGCCGATGCTCTATACCCCGACACCTTCAGCGGCCCACCTCTGCCAAAAG
This sequence comes from Desulfobacteraceae bacterium, assembly GCA_050118795.1. Lineage (GTDB taxonomy): Bacteria > Desulfobacterota > Desulfobacteria > Desulfobacterales > Desulfosarcinaceae > JARRKU01. The sequence continues at coordinate 2,995 of JASFKE010000503.1, forward strand.
AGAAACCGGGCCGTATCCAAACAAAGACACCCGCTGAACCCACCCACCCGAAAACACCGGGAAGCTATTACCCGGATATATCGCCGCCAAAAGAGCCCAAACGCCAGCGTCGAAAAGAGGTCCAGTGGAAAAAAGACCGGCGCAATGCACGCAAACATAAATCCCGTCAACAAGGATAGAAATAGATCCGAGACGGTAAATTTGTTCTACCCCGGAAAGATCAAAAAAAAACCACCAAGGATTGAAGGTTGGAACAAAATCACCCTGATAGATCCGAAACCGGTATTGACAAGCTCCACAAAAGTTGTTAGTCAACCACTCTTTAACGGGCCGTTAGCTCAACTAGGCAGAGCACCTGACTCTTAATCAGTAGGTTGAAGGTTCGATTCCTTCACGGCCCACCAAAAAACAATGGGATTCCAGACAGTTACCTGGTGTCCCTTTTTTTGTTTTATGGGTATTGGTTCTATCCAGTGACAACATAGTGACAACATCAAAAGCTGACGCCATCGCTGATTATGCGAGACCTAATAATCGACACTACACTTACGTTTGGAGCGAGGCTGTCAAAGGCAGGAATCCCAGCTGAGTTTTCATATGCGCCGAATGGGTAAAGTGTGGAGCTAATCATTAAAATCATCCCCGTTTTTGCAGATAGCGTTTGATAATACGTTACGATTACGGGAGCTTGAATCCGGGGGATACACGAACCATATCTTTCGTTTCGCCTAATCTTGGAATAGATTCGGGTATCACAAATTTTTAAGGTCCAATGATTTTTACATATAACCGCCTGTAATCCCATGTGTATCTGGAGTTGCGTCTATGGCAAGTTGCCACAGGTTGGCTGTTTTGTGTGGTTTCTGGTGGCTATCCGAACGCGCTACTCAGGGGTGGCGCGGTTCTTTGCGCCATCCCTTGCAGCAGAATGTTCGCTGTGCATGTTGTCGATAATATACTGGAGGTGCTCAAGCCTT
>JASFKE010000504.1:0-3970 GCA_050118795.1 Desulfobacteraceae bacterium
CCGACGCCATCGGCAACTGCAACGGGGTCAAAGGGCCTTCGGCCTGCGGCCCGTTGGCCTATTCGCTGGCCGACGCCATATACAGCGACAAGAGCGTCGCCATCACCGATTATATGGAAGAGACACCAGTCATCCCCATCAGCATCTCCCAGGAGTACGTGGGTACCGTTGTCAAAATCGACGATATCGGGGATCCTTCCCAGATCGCATCCAACACGCTCAAAATCACCCGGGATCCCGTCAATCTCGGCATCGCAAAAAACGCCGTGAAAGTGATCGAAGCCTCGGAAGCATTTCGCGACGGCATTCGATTTCAGACCGGCGCCGGCGGCATCTCTTTGGCGGTGACCAAATTTCTGGGCGAAAAATTGGAGAAAAGCGGTCTCAGAGCCAGCTTCGGGATGGGCGGCACCACCGAGCACATGGTTAAACTGCTGGAAAAGGGCATTCTCGACAAGATCCTTACCATCCAGGCATTCGACCAGTACGCCATCAAATCTTTGATGAAAGATTACAATCACATCGAGGTGAGCGCCGGATTTTACGCCAACCCCCACAACCGGGGGACTGCGGTCAACAACCTCGACGTGGTGGTGCTGGGGGCAACAGAAGTGGACCTCAACTTCAATGTCAACGTCAATACCCACTCGGACGGTGTACTGCAATACCCCACCGGGGGTCACTCGGATACGGCGGCCGGCGCCAAACTGACCATCATCACCGCCCCCCTGATACGGGGGCGCATTCCCGTCGTGGTAGATGATGTGGTGGTCGTATCCACGCCGGGGGAGACCATCGATGTAGTGGTGACCGATCACGGCATCGCCGTCAATCCTATCCGGCAGGATCTCATTGACCGGCTCACAGCGGCTCGAATTCCAATCAAAACCATCCAGGAGCTGCGCGATATTGCCTACGGCATTACCGGCAAGCCCCGGAAACCTGTCTTTACGGACAAAATTGTGGCGATCATCGAGTACCGGGACGGGACCCTGATCGATGTACTTCGACAGGTCAACCCCAACGTTACATAAAAATCTACATCAGCAGATATAAACAACAGGAGAAGCAATGAACAGAGAGAGATACATTCGCGAGTTTCAGGTTGGCGATCAAACCTATACGCTGTTCGATATTCAGCGTCTGGAGACCGAAGCAATAGGCAAGATCTCCCGCCTGCCGTTTTCCATCCGCATTCTTGTGGAGAATTTACTTCGAAAAATGGACGGGCGGGTGGTCCGGGAAGAGAACTTGACCCGCATCGCCAATTGGCAAAAGCAGTACGACGCCCCCGTGGAAATTCCCTATCATCCGGCACGGGTCTTGATGCAGGATTTTACGGGCGTTCCGGCCGTGGTGGACCTGGCCGCCATGCGGGATGCGGTCAAGGGACTGGGCGGCGACCCGGCCAAGGTCAACCCGCTGGTGCCGGTGGATCTGATTGTCGACCACTCGGTCCAGGTGGATGCCTTCGGCACCAAAGATGCCGTGGTTGAAAACGTCGCAAAAGAGTACGAGCGCAACGCAGAGCGCTACGCCTTCTTGAAGTGGGCCCAGCAAAGCTTCGACAACTTCAAGGTGGTGCCGCCCCGATCCGGCATTTGCCACCAGGTCAACCTGGAGAATGTGAGCCGGGTGGTGATGACGGAGAGTGAAGCGGGCCGGACCATGGCCTATCCCGATACCCTGGTGGGGCTGGACTCCCACACCACCATGATCGACGCATTGGGTGTGATGGGATGGGGTGTGGGCGGCATCGAGGCCGAGGCGGTGATGCTGGGCCAACCCTACTATCTCTCCATACCCGAGGTGATCGGGGTTCGCTTGACCGGAGAGCTCAAACCCGGCGTGACCGCCACCGATATGGTGCTCACCGTAACTCAAATGCTGCGCGACTACGGCGTGGTGGAAAAGTTCGTGGAGTATTTCGGCGAGGGTATGAAAAAGCTCACCATCCCCGACCGGGCCACCATCTCCAACATGACACCTGAGTACGGCGCCACCTTGGGATTTTTCCCGGTGGATGAAAAGACCATCGACTATCTGCGGTTAACCAACCGCCAACACCAGGCGGAGCTGGTGGAGGCCTACACCAAAGCAAACGCTCTGTTTTACACCGGCGCGGAGAACCCGGAGTACACCGATGTTCTCGAGCTGGATCTGTCCACAGTGGAGCCGTGCGTCTCCGGCCCCTCCCGTCCCCAGGACCGCATCCCATTGACGGATCTGAAAACCAGATTTGCGCAGATATTGGGCTGTGCGTATGACCGGGACGAAGAGATGGCGCGCATATCCCAGTTTTATGATGAATCGGGCACCCAGGCCGAACGTCTGCCCAACTGCTTTCCGGTACACGAGACCCCGTGCCAAATCGACCTGCACGGACAGCCGGTGCACCTTCGCAGCGGTTCGGTGGTGATCGCCGCCATTACCTCCTGCACCAACACATCCAATCCCTACGTGCTTATCGGAGCCGGGCTGCTGGCCAAAAACGCGGTGGAACGCGGCTTAAAAGTGCCGCCCTATGTCAAAACCTCTCTGGCCCCCGGTTCCAAGGTGGTGATGCAATACCTGGAAGACGCCGGTTTGATGCCCTACCTGGAGGCCCTGGGATTTCATCTGGCCGGTTTCGGATGCACCACCTGCATCGGTAACAGCGGGCAGTTGAACCCGGTGATCGAAAAATGTATCGTGGAAAACGATTTGAACGTGGCTGCGGTGCTCTCCGGCAACCGCAACTTTGAAGCCCGCATCCACCAGAACATCAAATCCAACTTTCTGGCCTCGCCCATGCTGGTGGTGGCCTATGGCCTGGCCGGGCACATCGACATCGACATGACCTATGAACCGGTGGGGCACGACCCCAACGGCCGCCCGGTCTATCTGGAGGATATCTGGCCTTCAAACGAGGATATCGCGGCCATGGTCGACCTGCACGTGAAAAAAGAGTTCTTCGAACTCGAATATGGCCGTATCTTCGACGGCGACGAGTTTTGGCAAAACCTGCCCGATGTGAAGTCGGTCACTTACCAATGGGACGACCAGTCGACCTATATCAAGAACCCGCCCTATTTCGAGGGCTTTACAGCCGAACCCCAACCGTTGGAAGATATCTCGGCGGCCAGGGCATTGGTGCTGGTGGGCGACACCGTCACCACCGATCACATCTCTCCTGCCGGCGCCATACCGGAAGCCTATCCCGCCGGAAAATACCTGGTGGCCCAGGGGGTTGAACCGGCCCAGTTCAACTCATACGGCTCACGGCGCGGCAACCACGAAGTCATGATGCGGGGCACCTTCGGAAACATCCGCCTGAAAAACCGGCTGGCGGGAGAGAGAGAGGGAAGTTATACGCTCAAATTTCCGGAGGGCGATGAACACTTTATCTACGATGCCGCCATGGCCTACCAGAAAGAGCAAACCCCCATGGTGGTCCTTGCCGGCCGGGAATACGGCGCGGGATCTTCTCGCGACTGGGCGGCCAAAGGATCCAACCTGCTGGGGGTGCGAGCGGTGATCGCCGAGTCTTTCGAAAGGATTCACCGCAGCAATCTGGTCGGCATGGGCGTGCTGCCGCTGCTGTTCGAAAGTAACGAAAACGCCGGCACGCTGGGTCTTGACGGTAGTGAAAGCTATACCATCCGGGGTATTGAAACCATCGCTCCCCGGCAAAAACTCACCGTTACGGCGGACAGATCCGACGGCGGCCAAACCAGCTTCCAGGTCACCGTACGCCTGGATACGGATGTGGAGGTAGACTACTTTAAAAATAACGGCATTTTGCCTTATGTACTGCGCAAAATCATGGCCTAAACAAGTGGTTGCCGAAAACACTATCTTACTCTAAAGGCTTTAAGATAGTGTTTTTGGCAAGGCTAGAGGGAGGAAGCTGTATTGTAATACCGCAACGACCGATAACGCAGTCCAAAAACACTATCTTAAAGCCTTTTGAACTGTGCGAAATAGATCT